>NZ_JBJHPC010000231.1:0-10647 GCF_045257485.1 Streptomyces sp. YS-3
TGGTAGCCGTGCTCGTAGGCGAAGCGGGCCGTGGACTCCACGGCGAGGTTGGTGGCGACACCGGTGAGGACGAGCTCGTCGACTCCGCGACGGCGCATCTGGAGGTCCAGTTCGGTGCCGGTGAAGGCGCCCCACTGGCGCTTGGTGATGAGCAGATCGCCCGAACTCGAGCCGCACCCGGGCGATCTGCTCATCACCAAGCGCCAGTGGGGCGCCTTCACCGGCACCGAACTGGACCTCCAGATGCGCCGTCGCGGAGTCGACGAGCTCGTCCTCACCGGTGTCGCCACCAACCTCGCCGTGGAGTCCACGGCCCGCTTCGCCTACGAGCACGGCTACCACGTGATCGTCGCCGAGGACGCGACCAGCACCTTCTCCGCCGAGCACCAGGAGTTCGCGACCAAGCGGATCCTGCCGATGATCGCCCGCCTCGACACCACCGACGCCGTCCTCACCGCACTCAAGGCCACCGGCGCGTAAGTCCGGACCCGGCCGTTCCGCGCGGGCACGCGTCAGCACACCCGACCACCAGCAAGGCGCCCTGGCACACCCGCCCGTACACCGGGCGCGCACACCGAGACGGGTTGCCCCGGCAAACCGTCCGAGATCGGAGAACCATGAGTACGTCCCTCGCAGCAGCCGTCATCGAAGGCCGCAGCGGTGAAGAGCTCGCGGAGCTGCCGCTGCCCGAGCAGATGAAGGCGGCCGTGATCCACAAGGCCGACACCGCGATGTTCACCGGCATCGAGGACAAGGACGTCCGCAAGTCGATACACGTCGACCAGGTGCCGCTGCCCGAACTGGCACCCGACGAGGTGATGGTGGCGGTGATGGCCGGCGCCATCAACTTCAACACCGTGTGGTCGGCCACCTTCGAGCCGGTGCCCACCTTCCGCTTCCTGGAGGACATGGGCCGGCGCGGCGGCTGGGACGCGCGGCGCGACCTGCCGTACCACATCCTCGGCTCCGACGCCTCGGGCGTGGTGGTACGCACCGGCTCGGCCGTGCGCCGCTGGAAGGCGGGCGACCACGTCGTCGTCGCGACGGCCTACGTCGACGAGCAGGACCCGGCCACCCACCGCGACGGCATGCTCGGCGAGGACCAGCGCGCCTGGGGCTTCGAGACCAACTTCGGCGGTCTGGCCGAGTACACCGTCGTCAGAGCCAGCCAGCTGCTGCCCAAGCCCGCGCTGCTCACCTGGGAGGAGGCCGCCTCCAACCCGCTGTGCGCGGGCACCGCCTACCGCATGCTCGTCAGCGACCGCGGCGCCCGGATGAAGCAGGGCGATGTCGTCCTGATCTGGGGCGCGACGGGCGGACTCGGCGCCTATGCGGTGCAGTTGGTGCGCAACGGCGGCGGTATCCCCGTCGGTGTCGTCAGTTCCCCCGAGAAGGCGGAGCTGCTGCGCAAGCTCGGCTGCGAAGCGGTCATCGACCGCTCCGAGATCGAGCAGGGCGACCGCACCATGCTGCAGCGGCCGGAAGGCTGGAAGAAGCTGGGCAAGGCGATCCGCGCCGCGGTCGGCGAGGACCCGCACATCGTCTTCGAGCACGTCGGCAAGGCCACCTTCGCCGCTTCGGTCTTCCTCGCGCGGCGCGGTGGAACGGTCGTCACCTGCGGCTCCAGCACCGGTTACGACCACCAGTACGACAACCGCTACCTGTGGATGAAGCTGAAGAACATCATCGGCAGCCACGGGGCCAACCTCGACGAGCAGTGGGAGACCAACCGGCTCATCAGCCTGGGCAAGGTCCTGCCGGCGCTGTCCGCCACGTACGCGCTCGACGAGGCGGGCGAGGCCGCGCGCAGCGTGCAGGTCAACGAGCACATCGGCAAGGTCGGCGTGCTCGGTCTCGCGCCGCGGGCCGGACTGGGCGTGACCGACGCCGAAGCGCGTGCCCGGGTGGGTGAGGAGCGGTTCGCGCTGTTCCGGGGCTGACGGCCCAAGGGCTCGGGCGGGAGCCCGACCACGGCGGTGGACCGCGGCGGCTGCTCCGGTCCACCGCCGCCACACGCGCACTGAGCGGGCCTGTCGCCGTGCACCGGGCGGGCGGAGAATGGCGCGAGCAGCCGCGGCCGGACTACCGCCCTTCCCGCGGGCCGCTCGACGCGAGGTCCGCTTCCAGGCCGTTCAGCAGCCGCTCCAGGCCCCAGGTGAACTGCGTGTCCCGCGCGCCTTCGGGGGCGTACTCGGCCGCCGCGTGCAGCAGCGGGAACGAGGCCGGCGGCAGGTCGGCGACGGCGTGGCCCCACCAGGCACGGTGTTCCTCCTGGCACTGCGGCTCGGTCCGGTTGATCTCGTACAGGACGAAGCCGAGCGTATAGGTCTGGGCGGCGTGGTAGGCGCGGACCGCCTCGCGCAGCGGCCAGCCGCCCGCCGTCAGGCGGCCGAGCAGCCATTCGAAGACCTCCGCCAGCTCCGTGCTCCACATCCGACGGGTCATCAGAAGCTCTGCCAGCGCGCTGTGTTCGAGCATCCGCAGACGCAGCGCCGCGGAGAACGCCGCCAGCGCCTCGCGCCAGCCCAGGGAGCCGGAGCGCTCCAGCGGGAAGTCCCGCAGCACCCCCGCGGCGAGCAGTTCGAGCAGATGCTCCTTGCTGTGCACATGTCCGTAGAGCGACATCACACCGCAGCCCAGCTCGCGGGCGAGCCGCGGCATGCTCACCGCCTCCAGGCCGTCCCGCCGCGCGATGTGCAGGGCGGTAGTGACGATCTGCGCCCGCGACAGCGAGCCCCGCGGCCGTCTGCCGCCCTTGCCCGCAACCGGATTCGCCGAGGCCTTCGCCATCGTGCTCCTTCGTTCTCCCGCCTGGCCGATCCGCGTCCACCGGGCCCGCGTGATCTTGCGTACCGTCACGGACCAGCCTACGGTACGCATTACCGTAAGGCTTACGGTACACATCGGCGGAAGAGACGGTGATACCCGGTGGAGAACGAGACGCAACTCCCCTTAAGCGGCGTACGGGTGCTGGACGCGGCCACCTTGTTCGCGGGGCCGGGCACGGCCACCCTGCTGGGGGACTTCGGGGCGGACGTCATCAAGATCGAGCACCCGACCGGCGATCCGGCGCGGCGCAACGGAGTGCAGGTCCACGGCGAGAGCCTGTGGTGGAAGCTGATCGGCCGCAACAAGCGCACGATCACCCTCGATCTGAACCGTCCCGAGGCCCAGGAGATCTGCCGGACTCTCGTACGCGACGCGGACGTCCTGGTGGAGAACTTCCGGCCGGGCACCTTCGAGCGCTGGGGCCTCGGCTATCAGGAACTCTCCCGGATCAACCCCCGTCTGGTGATGGTCCGGGTCAGCGGCTTCGGCCGGGTGGGCCCCATGCGGCACCGCGCCGGCTTCGGTACGCTCGCCGAGGCCATGAGCGGCTTCGCCCACTCCACGGGCGAGCCCGACGGGCCACCCACCCTGCCCCCGTTCGGCCTCGCCGACGGCATCGCGGCCGTCACCTCGGCGTACGCGACGATGGTCGCCCTCCACGCGCGCGCGACGACCGGGCGCGGCCAGATCGTCGACACCGCCCTGATCGAGCCCATCCTGCATCTGCTCGGCCCGCAGATCTCCGCCTTCCAGCAACTCGGCGTCATCCCCAGCCGCTTGGGCAACCGCTCGGCCAACAACGCCCCGCGCAACGTCTACCGCTGCCGTGACGGGCGCTGGGTCGCGGTCTCCACCAGCGCGCAGTCCATCGCCGAGCGGGTGATGCGGCTGGTGGGCAGCCCCGAACTGATCGACGAGCCGTGGTTCG
This sequence comes from Streptomyces sp. YS-3, assembly GCF_045257485.1. NCBI lineage: Bacteria > Bacillati > Actinomycetota > Actinomycetes > Kitasatosporales > Streptomycetaceae > Streptomyces > Streptomyces sp. YS-3. The sequence continues at coordinate 3,758 of NZ_JBJHPC010000231.1, forward strand.
CCAGCGGATCGCGGCGCGCCGAGCACGTCGAGGAGCTGGACGCCGTCGTCGGCGGCTGGATCGCCGCGCGCGACGCCGACGAGGTCATCACCGCGTTCGAGAACGCCCAGGCCGCCATCGCACCCGTCTACAGCATCGCCGACATCATGACCGACCCGCAGTTCGCCGCCCTCGACACCGTCGTGCACCTCGACGACCCCGAACTGGGCGACCTGGCCATGCAGGGCCTCCCCAGCCACCTGTCCGCCACCCCGGGCCGGGTCCGCTGGGCGGGACGGCCTCTCGGCGCGGACAACGACGAGGTGCTGGGCGGGCTCGGCATCGGCCCGCGGGAACGGGCGGAGCTGCGCGCCAGGGGAGTGATCCGGTGACTCCCGTTCCGATGCCGCCCGCCGGCTCACACCGTCCGCCCCCGGCGAAGGAGGAACCGATGGAGGCACGGCCCACCCCCGCCGGCCCGTGGCGCACCTGGCTGTATGTGCCCGGAGACCGCCCGGACCGCTTCGGCAAGGCCCTCGCCAGCGGGACCGACGCGGTGGTCGTCGACCTTGAGGACGCGGTCGCGCCCCGCCTCAAGGACACCGCGCGCGAGGCAGCCGCCGCCTTCCTCGGCCAGGCACACCCCCGCCCGGTGTATGTGCGCGTCAACCCGCTGGGGGAGGGCGGTGAGGAGGATTTGGCCGCGTTGCGCGGCAGCCGGGTCTCGGGCATACGTATACCCAAGTGCGAACACCCGGAGCGGGTGGCGGAGGCGGCGCGGCACCTGCCGGGCGTGCCCCTGGTGCCGCTCGTGGAGACGGCGCTGGGCGTGGAACGGGCCTACGCGCTGGCCACCGCCCACCCCTCGGTGGCGGGCCTGGCCTTCGGCGCGGCCGACCTCGCGGCCGAACTCGGCACGGCACACCGGGACGTACTGGACGCCGCGGCCCACCGCGTCCTGCTCGCCGCCGCCGCGGCCCGGCTGCCCCGCCCGCCCATGAGTGTCTTCCCCGCCGTACGTGACCTCGACGGTCTGGCGACGGACTGCGCCCGTGGCCGCGAACGCGGCTTCTTCGGCCGCTCGGTGGTGCACCCCGCTCAAGTCCCGGTCGTCAACGCCGCGTTTACGCCGGCCGACCAGGACGTGGCCGCCGCACGCCGCCTCCTGCGACGTGTCGAGGCCGCCCACTCGGCGGGCTCCGGTGCGTGGCTCGACGAGACCGGCGCCCTCGTCGACACCGCCGCGCTGCGCCAGGCCCGCACCGTCCTGGACATCGCCGCCCTCGGGGCGCGGGATCCCGCTTGAGCGGCGTTCCGTGAGTACCCGAAGACCTGGAGCGCCCCCACACGCTTCCGGCGCGCCGCCGTGCTCCCGGCGGTACCCGCCGCGCCCCGCGTGGCGCCCCGGGCCACCGTTTCGGCGGACGGTGCCGGGGCAGACGACGTAGCGTCACAACGAGCCATATCGGGAGGGTTCATGTCCGGGCTACTCGCAAAGATCAAGCAGTTCAGCCGCACGCCGCAGGGGCAGCGGACGATCGCCTCGGTGCGGCGCGCGGCTGCCGACCCGCGCAAGCGGGAGCAGGCCCGGGGGATGTTCAAGCGGCTTCGCGGCGGGCGCTGACCTCAGCCGGATTCGGCTCCCGGCTCACGCTGGGCGGCCCCGCCGAAGAGCAGGTTGCCCACGCATCCGGGTTCCTCACTGGTGAAGTAGTCGTGCAGGGACTCGCTCAGTTCGTCGAGGCTGGTCACGCCGTCCCCGTCGGTGTCCAGCCGGTGGGCGATGTGGTCGGCCTCCGCCTCGTCCGCGCCGAGGGCCCGTACGAGCAGTCGGGTCTCAGCCCTGCCGAGCAGACCGTCCTGGTCGTGGTCGGCGGCCATCAGGATGGCGGTGACCAGCGGCAGGATGCAGGTGTCATAGGTGGCGGGGGTGAAGGCGAGCTCGGTCAGGGCGGTGGTGAACGGCTCCCGCGTCAGGGACTGCGAGGAGAGCACACCGGCCTCGCCGGTCAGACTGCGCCAGTACGTGGCGAAGGCGTCCCGCAGCGCCAGAGCCTGCGGGCTGTCCCTCTCATGGCCGAGGCGTGTGGCCATCCGCTTGGCGGCGGCCGTGAAGTCCGACGCCGTGACGACACCGTCCGTATCGGTGTCGAAGAGGTGGAACTGCCGCCGGTGCTTCTCCGTCACCAGGGGCGGGACGGTGCCGGTCCAGGTGCGGTGGACGTGCGGCCTCGGCGCGGTGCGCCGGGGCACGGCCGGCTGTCGCGTGGCGCGTGCCTCAAGGTACCGGCTTGTGGCGGCGTAGCTGAGGTCGATACGACGGTGGATGGCGGCCAGTTCACGGGCCTTGCTGGGCCAGCGGGCCTCCCGTCCCTGCCCGGCGGAGTCCTCGCCGCTCGGCAGCACGTGCACACGTACCCCATCGGGACGGCTGTTGAGGACCTGGTGCAGATGGTGCCGGCGGGACACCTCGAAGATGGTCGCCCCCAGTTGCCAGGGGGTCCGGGCCGGGCGCAAAGGCCGTTCGTTCTGGCGCATGCGCAGGACGTAGATGGTGCGCGCGCCACTGGCCACCGCCCGGGCCAGGGGAACGGATTCGGTGACCCCGCCGTCCACGTAGTGCTCGGCACCGATCCGCACCGGAGGCCACAGTCCCGGCACCGCGCTGGAGGCGAGCAACGCGGGGAGCAGGGGCCCGGAGTCGAAGTACCGCACGGCCGCGCGCTCGATGGACGCGGCGACGCACTGGTAGGGGACCTGGAGGTCCTCGATCCTGCTCGGTTCGGTGAAGTGGGTGGCGAGGAGGGCGCGTACGGCGGTGTTCGTCTTGATCTCGGGCCGCAGGGCAAGCGCTTTGAGCACACTGCGCGGGGTGAGCCCCATGACGCGGTCGGCGACGAAGTCGTGCCAGAACCGCAGCATCTCGTCACACACCGTCAGTGTGGGGTTTCTGGCGACCATGGCTCCCTGGATCGATCCGATGGACGTACCGATGACCAGGTCGGGGGTGATTCCGTGCTCGAAGAGAGCACGGACCATGCCTACCTGATGGCCTCCGAGTACGCCCCCTCCGCCGAGCACGAAGGCGACCTCGGGCGTCCTGGTGGGCTGGTGTGTCATCTCTGGGGCCTCTCAGGGGCGGTGGTCGGGGTGCGCAGCGGGTGATCGGCACAGTCGGCGCCCGGGACCGGCCCACCGCCCCGATCCGCGGCGGTCACCGGGGGATCGGGGCGGGACTGCGGCGGGGGAAGGGTGCGGGCGTGGGCGATCCACGCGTCCATGGCCGCCCACCGCTGATCGAGCCAGGCGGCAGCCGCGGCCGGTTCGCGGGGCACGGCCGCTGCCGGGGTGTGCCACCAGTTCAGGTGTACGCGACGGTCGCCGGTCGACGGATAGCCGAGGTCGGTCAGGCAGCCGAGTGGGTCTTCCAGACCGGTGTGGCCCACGATGACGACATCGGCGTCAACGGCCTGGGCCAGCACCCGGGCCGTCCCGGCCGTCACCGGAGGAAGTACGTACCGCAACTGCCTTGCCCAGGCCGCGCGTTCGGGATCGGACGTGTGCAGGGCCTTCAACGCCGTGCGCCTGCCGGCGGCGGTCATGTGGGCGCCTTCGGGGAAGTACGCGAGCACGTCGTCCGGACCCAGCCGCTGGGCATGGTGGATCAGGAACCGCATGGCGCGGGCCGGCCCGTGCCGGTTCCACCGGAACAGCGCCACCCGTAGGGGACGCAGCAGCAGTGCGAGAGCCGGATCCAAGGCCGGCAGGAGGCGTCCCACCGAGATCAGGCTCCGCCCCAGTTCGTGGCAGGCGAGCAGGGCCAGCAGCTGGGGGTTGAAGGGGCCGGAGTGGCGCACCAGCAGCACCACCGGGCGACCGGGCTCGATGGAGGGAGGCGCGTTGTGGCGCTCCAGAACGAATCCCGCCTTCTCGACGCCTGCGGTGAGCAGCCGGTGACTCAGACGGCAGAAGAGCTGTTCGTGGGCGTGGACGTCCCGTGTCCGGCGCGACAACAGGGCGCGCAGGGCGGGGAGTTCGAAGTGGGTGAGGTAGATCCACCCAAGTCGCAGGCAGTGCCACAGGGCCGTGCCGCGGCGCGGGGCTGTGGCCGGGCGGGACTCCCTCACGGGGCGGTCACCACCAACGCGGCGTTCTGCCCGCCGAAGCCCACGGAGTGGGTGAGTACCGCTCTCACCGGCCGGCGCAGTGTGGAGGGGACGAGGTGCAGGTCGTGGGCGGGATCGGGGGTGTGGAGGTTGGCCGTACCCGGGATGGTCCGGTGGGCGATCGACAGCACCGCGCACACCGTCTCGATGGCTCCCGCCGCGCCGAGGCTGTGACCGGTCACTCCCTTGACCGAGGTGACGGGTGGCCGGTGCGGGAAGACCCGGGCCAGCACCGACGCCTCGGCAGCGTCACCGCGGGGAGTCCCGGTGGCGTGGGCGTTGACGTGGTCCACATCGGACGGGGACAGACCGGCGTCGGCCAGTGCGTCGCGCACCGCCCGCTCCAGCCCGGTTCCGTCGGGATGGGGCGCCACCGGGTGGTGGGCGTCCGCCGTCTCTCCGCGTCCGGCGACGCGGGCATGGATGTGTGCCCCTCGGGCCCGGGCGTGGTCTTCCCGCTCCAGGATCACGATGCCCGCGCCTTCGGCCAGGACGAAGCCGTCACGCCGGGAATCGAAGGGGCGGGACGCCCTCTTCGGATCGTCCGCACGCGACAGCGCGCCCAGTTGAGCGAAACCGGTCGCCACCACCGGGGTCAGTGGCGCCTCGGTGCCGCCCGCGATGACGATGTCGCAGCGCCGGGCGCGCAGCATGTCCAGGGCGGTGCCGATCGCGGTGGCGCCCGAGGCGCAGGCGGTCGAGACCACCAGGCAGGGGCCGGTGATCCGGTGCGCGATCGCGGTCTGCCCGGTCGCCATGTTCGACAGATAGTGCGGCAGGAGGAGCGGCGAGACGGCCCTGGCGCCGCCGTCGCGCATGGCCTCCTGCGCCAGGACGCAGGCATCGAGGCCGCCCATGGAGTTGCCCAGGACCATTCCGACCCGCGAACCGTCCCACTGTGCGGGGTCGAGCCCCGCGTCGGTGAGGGCTTCCGCGACCGCTACCAGCGCGAACTGGCCGAACCGCGCGGTGCGGTGAGCGCGTTCCGCGCCCAGCGCCCGTTCGGGGTCGAAGCCGGGCACCCGGCAGGCCAGGCGGACCGGCGAGGGCGCGAGCCGGGGGTCCACCTGTGCCGTCGCGCGGCCGGAGCAGATGCCGGCCCAGCTCTCCGCCACGCCGATGCCGGCCGGAGTCACCAGACCCAGGCCCGTGACCGCGGCGGCGCCGCTCACCGGCGCAGCCCTCTCTCCAGCAGGGTGACGAGGTCCCGCACCGTCGCGGCGCGTGCCGCCCGGTCGCCGTCGATGACACCCCGGTAGGAGCTCTCCAGGGCGACGGCGAGTTCGGCGCGAGCGAGGGAGTCCAGATCGGCCAGGGAGGTGTCCAGGGCCAGGTCATCGGCCGGAATCCGCAGCGTTTCCGAGATGAGGGCTCGGACTTCAGTGAACATGGACATCCCCAAATGGCTCATGGAGTCGATGGACGGGAACGGCGACCGGGCAGGTCGTCGCACCGGTCGGTGGAGGTCGTCGCACGGGTCGGCCGAAGCGTGGGATCAGGACCGGCCGCACCCGGCCGTCGCGTTGCCCGCGTGTGTGCCGGAGGCGCCGGACCGCGCGCTCCAGGAAGTCAGTGGGTGCCCCGCCCGCCGAGTACGCCCCACGCGGCGACACCCGCCCGCCGTCCCGCGCCCGGGCGGTCCGGCGGGGGTGAAGCCGACCCTGTGTGCGGCGGTCGCGGAGGCAGTGCACTCACCATCGTCATACGCCATGTCTTCCCCGCCTCCATGGCGGGCCGATCGGCCGATCGGGGGAGTGTTTCTCCTTCAATCAACGAGCTCCGCCCGTGCCGAACGAGCGCCTCGACCAGGGCCGCGAACGCGCGCGGTACGGCATGGCTACTGACCCATCAGAGCGATATAAGGCAGAAAATACGATTACCTCGGCACGCCTGCGGCCCTTGCCACCGGGCGAGCGGTGACCATCTGCTCAAAGCGATTCTCGCTAGAAGGGGTCACGATGGGGCTTCGACGCGGGCGCCCGCTGGGCTGGCAAACGGCCTTCCTCGCCGTGTGCACGATCACGGCCGCGATGTTCGCGGCCCTGGCCGACCGCGCACCCGCGGCACGCGCGGGCGGGGTCGGCGGAAACAGCCTTCAGCTCTCGGTCACCGTCAACACCCGTCCCGGCCTCGGCGCGACGCAGCCCGGTATCCGGGTCGGCGCGCCCGTCGTCAAGGTCTACCGGCTGACCAACTACAGCGGAGCCGACCTCACCTCGGTGCGTCTGAACGACCCGGCCGTCCCGCCCGCGCTGCTCCGCTGCGGCGGCGGGAACCTCGGGACCCTGCGGGCGCTGTCGAGCACCACGTGCACGGCCCGGTTCCCCGCCGTCCCCGGCCCGCACACCGGCTGGGTCACCGCGACCGGCGAGATCGCCTCCCTGGGGATACGGATGACGGCTTCCGCGCAGAGCGGATACGCGGGTGTGGCCGGGCAGCTGTCCCTGTCGGAGAGCGCCCTGCTGACCAGTTTCAACGAGGCCGAGGTCCGCTACGTCCTGACCAACCCCGGCAACAGACCGCTGTACGACGTCCAGTTGGCCGACCCGGAACTCGCGCCCGGCCGCATTGACTGCTCCGGCCATGCAGACGTCCCCGAGCTGCTGCCCGGGACGGCCATGACGTGCACGGCACGGGTCGTACGGCCCCCCGGCACCTACCGGAGCGCGGGGAAGGCCACGGGCAGCGACTGGACTGTCACCCTGGGCCCGACGGGCGGCAACGAACCACCCCCTGTCCTCACCG
>NZ_JBJHPC010000232.1:0-10611 GCF_045257485.1 Streptomyces sp. YS-3
GTCGGCCTCCTCCACCTCGTCCCCGTACGCGTCGAGCGTGACCTCCCCCTCCTGAGCGCCTGGATGAACGACCCCGCGGTGGCCGCCTTCTGGGAGCTCGCGGGGCCCGACTCGGTCACGGCGGCCCATCTGCGGCCCCAACTCGACGGTGACGGGCGGAGCGTGCCGTGTCTCGGGCTGCTCGACGGCGTTCCGATGAGCTACTGGGAGATCTACCGGGCCGATCTCGACCCGCTCGCCCGGTACTACCCGGCGCGTCCGCACGACACCGGCATCCACCTCCTCATCGGTGGTGTCGCGGATCGCGGGCGCGGGGTCGGGACCGCTCTGCTGCGGGCCGTCGCCGATCTCGTCCTCGACAACCGGCCGCTGTGTCCCCGGGTGGTCGCCGAGCCCGATCTGCGCAACACCCCCTCCGTCTCCGCCTTTCTGAGCGCGGGCTTCCGGTACGCCGCGGAGGTCGACCTTCCCGACAAGCGGGCCGCCCTCATGGTCCGCGACCGCGCGCTGAGGAACCTGCTGTGAACCCGCCGCGAGCCGTCGCCAAGCACCCGCCGCGGCGTACCGCGAACCACCCGCTGCCCTACATACACCGCTCGAACCGAACCGGTTCCACCCCGAGGAGTCGCCTTGCCGAACCCGCTTGTCCCCGATGATTCCGAAGAACGGGAGGAACTGCTCGTCCCGCCCGAGCTGAACCGCGAGGCCTGGGACCGCGCGGCCCGCCGACTGCTCGCCAAGATGCTCGGGGCCTTCGCGTACGAAGGGATCATCGAGCCGGTCGCGCGGCGCGAGAGCGGCGGCGAGGACCACGGCCCGGAAGGCGGCCCCGGAGACCCGGGCGGGCCCCGGGGGGAACACGGCACGTACACGCAGGCCCTGGACGACGGCTCCGCCCTCTCCTTCCGCGCCCGGCGCGGCGCGTACGACGACTGGCTCGTCGACGCCGACTCCGTCACCCACTGCGGACAGCCCTTCACCGACCCGCTCGCCTTCCTCACCCGGGCCCGCCGCACGCTCGGACTCGACGGCGCCACCTTCGGCCACCTCGTCGGCGAGCTCACGGCCACCCTCGCCGCCGACACCCGCCTCGACCACACCGCGCTGTCCGCCGCCCGTCTCGCGGAGCTCGGGTACGGGGAGCTGGAGGGCCACCAGACCGGGCATCCCTGGCTCGTCCTGAACAAGGGCCGGGTGGGGTTCTCGGCCGCCGACGCCGCCCGCTGGGCCCCCGAGGCCCGCAGGGCCGCCCCGCTGCCCTGGATCGCGGTCCGCACCGACCTCGCCCGCTACCGGGGCGTCGCCGCCCTCGCCACCCCCGACCGGCTCTACGCCCGGGAGCTCGACCCGGAGGTCCGCGCGGGCTTCGCCGCCGCGCTGCGCGCGCGTGGACTCGCCCCCGAGGACTACCTCTATCTGCCCGTCCACCCCTGGCAGTGGGACGAGGTGGTCCTGCCGCTGTTCGCCCCGGCCGTCGCGGACGGCGCGATCGTCCCGCTGCCGGGCGACAGCGACCTCCGGCTGCCCCAGCAGTCCATCCGGACCTTCCTCAACACCACACGCCCCGAGCGGCACACCGTGAAACTGCCGCTGTCCATCCTGAACACGCTGGTCTGGCGGGGACTGCCGACCGAGCGCACGCTCGCCGCGCCCGCCGTCACGGCCTGGATGCAGGGCCTGTGCGACGCCGATCCGTTCCTGTGCGACGAAAGCGGGGTGATCCTGCTCGGAGAGGTGGCCTCCGTGGCGGTCGAGCACCCGCTGTACGACCACCTCGCCGAGGTTCCGTACCAGTACAAGGAGCTGCTCGGAGCGATCTGGCGCGAGCCGCTGCAGAACCGGCTGGCGGGCGGCGAACGCGCGCGTACGCTCGCCTCGCTGCTCCACACCGATCCGCGCGGACGCGCCTTCACCGCCGAGCTCGTCGCCCGCTCGGGGCTCGCCCCCGGGGTCTGGCTGCGCCGGCTGTTCGGCGCGATGCTGCCGCCGCTGCTGCGGTTCCTCTACCGCTACGGGACGGTCTTCTCGCCGCACGGCGAGAACGCGATCGTCGTCTTCGACCAGCACGACGTGCCCGTCCGTCTGGCGATCAAGGACTTCGTGGACGACGTCAACGTCAGCGCGGAACCACTGCCCGAGCACGACTCCATGCCCGACGACGTACGCGCCGTCCTGCTGACCGAGCCGCCGTCCTTCCTCACCCAGTTCATCCACTCCGGCCTCTTCGTCGGAGTCTTCCGCCATCTCGCGCCGCTGTGCCGGGAGCACATGGGCGTCGCCGAGGGCGACTTCTGGGCGCTGGTGCGTGACGAGATCCTGCGCCACCAGGCCAGGTTCCCCGAGCTCAAGGAGCGCTACGAGATGTTCGACCTGCTCACGCCCAGGATCGAGCGGCTCTGCCTCAACCGGAACCGGCTGCACCTCGATGGCTACCGGGACCGTCCCGAGCGCCCGCACGCGGCCGTCGCGGGCACCGTCCCGAACCCGCTCGCACCGCCGGCGTGATCGGATTGTCAGTGGTGCCCCGTAGGGTGGTCGGGCTATGACGAAGCCATCTCTCCCCGAGCTCCTGCACGCCGCCGTCGCCGCCGTCGGCGGCCTGGAGCGCCCCGGCCAGGTCACCATGGCCACGGCCGTCGCCGACGCCATCGACAGCGGTTCCCACCTGCTCGTCCAGGCCGGCACCGGCACCGGAAAGTCCCTGGGCTATCTGGTGCCGGCGCTGGCGCACGGCGAGCGCGTCGTGGTGGCCACGGCGACCCTGGCGCTCCAGCGGCAGCTCGTGGAGCGTGATCTTCCGCGTACGGTCGACGCGCTGCACCCGCAGCTGCGGCGCCGACCGGAGTTCGCCATGCTCAAGGGCCGCTCGAACTACCTCTGCCTCCACCGCCTCCACGAGGGCGTGCCGCAGGAAGAGGAGGACGGGCTCTTCGACCAGTTCGAGGCCGCCGCGCCCACCAGCAAGCTCGGTCAGGACCTGCTGCGGATGCGGGACTGGGCGGACGAGACGGAGACCGGCGACCGGGACGATCTGACGCCGGGCGTCTCGGACCGGGCCTGGGGCCAGGTGTCCGTCTCCTCACGGGAGTGCCTGGGCGCCTCGAAGTGCGCGTACGGAGCGGAGTGCTTCGCGGAGATGGCCCGCGAGCGCGCCAAGCTGTCGGACGTGGTGGTCACCAACCACGCCCTGCTCGCGATCGACGCGATCGAGGGCGCCCCGGTGCTCCCGCAGCACGAGGTGCTGATCGTCGACGAGGCGCACGAGCTGGTCTCCCGCGTCACCGGCGTCGCCACGGGCGAGCTCACCCCGGGGCAGGTCAACCGGGCGGTGCGGCGGGCCGCCAAGCTCGTCAACGAGAAGGCCGCCGATCAGCTCCAGAGCGCCGCCGAGGGCTTCGAGCGGCTGATGGAGCTCGCGCTGCCCGGCCGGCTGGAGGAGATCCCGGAGGACCTGGGGTACGCGCTGATGGCGCTGCGCGACGCCGCTCGTACGGTGATCTCGGCGCTCGGCTCCACCCGCGACAAGTCCGTCCAGGACGAGGACGCGGTGCGCAAGCAGGCTCTCGCGGCGGTGGAGAGCGTCCACGCGGTGGCGGAGCGTATCTGCAACGGCTCCGAGTACGACGTGGTCTGGTACGAGCGGCACGAGCCCCGCGGCGGCGCCGCATACCGGCAGAGTGGCGCCTCGCTGCGGGTCGCCCCGCTCTCCGTCTCGGGGCTGCTGCGGGAGAAGCTCTTCGCGGAGCGCTCGGTGGTGCTCACCTCGGCGACGCTCAAGCTCGGCGGAGACTTCAACGGGGTGGGCGCCTCGCTGGGCCTGGCGCCGGAGGGCACCGAGGGCGAGGACGTGCCCCAGTGGAAGGGCATCGACGTCGGCTCGCCCTTCGACTATCCCAAGCAGGGCATCCTCTATGTCGCCCGCCATCTGGCCACCCCGGGCCGGGAGGGCTCGCGCGGCGACATGATGGACGAGCTGGCGGAGCTGGTCGAGGCGGCCGGGGGCCGCACGCTGGGCCTTTTCTCGTCGATGCGGGGCGCCCAGGCCGCCGCCGAGGAGCTGCGCGGGCGGCTGGACAAGCCGGTCCTGCTCCAGGGCGAGGACACCCTGGGCGAGCTGATCAAGACGTTCGCCGGCGACCCGGAGACGTGTCTGTTCGGCACGCTGTCGCTGTGGCAGGGCGTGGACGTGCCGGGTGCGAGCTGCCAGCTGGTGGTGATGGACCGGATCCCGTTCCCCCGGCCCGACGATCCGCTGATGAGCGCTCGTCAGAAGGCGGTGGAGCAGAACGGCGGCAACGGCTTCATGGCGGTCGCGGCCACCCATGCCGCGCTGCTGATGGCCCAGGGTGCGGGCCGGCTGGTCCGGGCGACGGGGGACCGGGGCGTGGTCGCGGTGCTCGACCCGAGGCTGGCGAACGCGCGCTACGGAAGCTATCTGCGGGCTTCGCTGCCGGACTTCTGGTACACCACGGACCGCAACCAGGTGCGGCGCTCGCTCGCCGCGATCGACGCGGTGGCCAAGGCCGACGGGAAATAGCCGACGGGAAGTAGTCGCCCCGGGGCCGGTCGGCTCCGGGAGACAAGGCCGAGAGACAGGGCGGGGCAGGGGCGGAGGGAAGGGCCCGGCTCGGGTGCCTGTATCCGGGCACGTGCCTGCCCCCGGGCACAGCAGGGCCCCGGGACCGGCGCAGTGGGTCCCGGGGCCGGTCCTTGCCGGCGGGTCGGTCAGACCCGCCGCAGCACTGCCACCACCTTGCCGAGGATGGTCGCCTCGTCGCCGGGGATGGGCTGGTACGCGGCGTTGTGCGGGAGGAGCCAGATGTGGTTGTCCTCGCGCTTGAACCGCTTCACGGTGGCTTCGCCGTCGAGCATCGCGGCGACGATGTCGCCGTTCTCCGCCACGGGCTGGCGGCGCACGGTGACCCAGTCGCCGTCGCAGATCGCGGCCTCGATCATCGAGTCACCGACGACCTTCAGGACGAAGAGCTCGCCGTCGCCGACCAGCTGGCGGGGGAGGGGGAAGACGTCCTCGACCGACTCCTCGGCGAGGATTGGGCCACCGGCCGCGATCCGGCCGACCAGCGGCACATAGGAGGCCGCGGGCTTGCCGGTGGTGTCGGTCTGCTGGCTGCTGGGCTGGTCCGAGCCGCGCACCTCGTACGCCCGGGGGCGGTGGGGGTCGCGGCGGAGGAAGCCCTTGCGCTCCAGGGCCATGAGCTGGTGGGCGACCGAGGACGTGCTGGAGAGACCCACCGCCTGACCGATCTCCCGCATCGACGGCGGGTACCCCCGGCGCTGGACGGAGTCGCGGATGACCTCGATGACCCGCCGCTGCCGGTCGGTGAGACCGGAGCTGTCCGCCCTGATGCCCGGAGGCCGCCCGGGCAGCGAGCGCGTGGACCGCGCGGGATCGCCGCCCTCCTGGTTCGTGACTGCGTCATTCATGGCATGCACCGGCTCAAGTCGGGTCTGGGAGCGGTCCTGGGCAGTGATGGTGGCACTGTCTGCGGTGGTGGTCACGTCGGCCCCTCTCGAAATGGTCTCCCTAGCTGGACAACGGTAGTAGCTTTCGAAAGGTTGCGCCAAACACACGTTCGAGTGAAAAATCGCAGAACGCGTGACGTGACGATAAGGCCGGGTGTATGCGGTGCCTGTCGCCGGGGTCCGGTCGAACCCCGGACCGCAGGCATTTCGGGCGATTACGGTACCCTTCACCACCGACGCCGATACCCCTGGGGGCGCGCCGCGCGGCAGCCCCCGGACGATCGGACGAACCGCCGGACCGTGCGTACGTACGACCGTGCGGTGATGGCCGGTACCGCGCTCCGCGGGGCCCCAGTCTGCCATCCGGTCGCCCGGAAACGCGGTCGGGCGCGCCCGGGACGAAGTCTGCGACGTGGTGCCCCGGCGACCCGCAGCCGCTGCTGCCCGCCGGTCGTCCGTCGCCCTCCGGGCCCGCGCGGACACGGGCCGGAACCGGACCCCGGGGACGCTGTTCCCTGCGCGACCGATCCGCGACACGCGGTAGTGGACGCTTGTCGGTGAAACCCCAGATCTAGTGGTTGGATTGCCCCCGCCACCCAGAAGTTGTGGTCGTTGGTCCTTCTGGCCACGCCCATCGCCTATGCTGGTGGCTGCTTCGACGGGGCCTGTTCAGGCCTGACGAGGCTATTCAGTCGTGCTGTGAAGGAGGGTTGGGATCCATGCACTGCCCCTTCTGCAGGCACCCCGACAGCCGTGTCGTCGACAGTCGGACCACCGACGACGGCACGTCGATCCGCCGGCGCCGCCAGTGCCCCGACTGCTCCCGTCGCTTCACGACGGTGGAGACGGCCTCGCTGATGGTCATCAAGCGGTCGGGCGTCACCGAACCCTTCTCGCGCACCAAGGTCATCTCCGGCGTCCGCAAGGCGTGCCAGGGACGGCCGGTCACCGAGGACGCCCTCGCCAAGCTCGGCCAGCGGGTCGAGGAGGCGGTGCGCGCCACCGGCAGCGCCGAGCTGACCACCCATGACGTGGGTCTGGCCATACTCGGCCCCCTGCAGGAGCTCGACCTCGTCGCGTACCTGCGCTTCGCGTCCGTGTACCGGGCGTTCGACACCCTCGATGACTTCGAGGCCGCCATCGCGGAGCTCCGCGAACAACGGCCTCCCGCGGACGACGCGGACGCGCGCGCGGCAGGAGTGACCCCCGCGGTCCCCGTGCCCGCCACCGCCGCCGACTGACCGGCGGACCCCGGCCGCCGATCGGCGGCGATCCAGGACCTGTCACGGGTGCTCTGCGCGGCGCCCGGGACACAAGACACACACCGTGCCACGGGAACATTCGGGCACTTTTGGGCGTTTTCGCCCGCGTATGGGAGGCGGCATGACAGAGACGACGAGCGGCCCGGCACGAGGATCCCGCACCAAGGGCTCCAAGCCGGCCAAGGGCCTGCGTATCGAGCGCATCCACACCACCCCCGGCGTGCACCCGTACGACGAGGTGACCTGGGAGCGTCGTGACGTCGTCATGACCAACTGGCGCGACGGCTCGATCAACTTCGAGCAGCGTGGCGTCGAGTTCCCCGACTTCTGGTCGGTGAACGCGGTCAACATCGTCACCAGCAAGTACTTCCGCGGGGCCGTCGGCACCCCGCAGCGCGAGACCGGTCTCAGGCAGCTCATCGACCGGATCGTGAAGACGTACCGCAAGGCCGGCGAGGACCACGGCTACTTCACCTCGCCCGCCGACGCCGAGATCTTCGAGCACGAGCTGGCGTACGCCCTCCTGCACCAGATCTTCAGCTTCAACAGCCCCGTGTGGTTCAACGTGGGCACCCCGCAGCCCCAGCAGGTCTCCGCCTGCTTCATCCTGTCCGTCGACGACTCCATGGAGTCGATCCTCGACTGGTACAAGGAAGAGGGCATGATCTTCAAGGGCGGCTCGGGCGCCGGCCTGAACCTCTCCCGTATCCGCTCCTCCAAGGAGCTCCTCTCCTCCGGCGGCAACGCCTCGGGTCCGGTCTCCTTCATGCGCGGCGCCGACGCCTCCGCCGGCACCATCAAGTCGGGCGGCGCCACCCGCCGCGCGGCCAAGATGGTCATCCTCGACGTCGACCACCCCGACATCGAGAACTTCATCGAGACCAAGGTGAAGGAGGAGGAGAAGATCCGCGCGCTGCGCGACGCGGGCTTCGACATGGACCTGGGCGGCGACGACATCACGTCCGTCCAGTACCAGAACGCCAACAACTCCGTCCGGGTGAACGACGAGTTCATGAAGGCCGTCGAGACCGGCGGCAAGTTCGGGCTGCGCGCCCGGATGACCGGTGACGTCATCGAGGAGGTCGACGCCAAGTCGCTCTTCCGCAAGATGGCCGAGGCCGCCTGGGCCTGCGCCGACCCCGGCATCCAGTACGACGACACCATCAACCACTGGCACACCTGCCCGGAGTCCGGCCGCATCAACGGCTCGAACCCCTGCAGCGAGTACATGCACCTGGACAACACGTCCTGCAACCTCGCCTCGCTGAACCTGATGAAGTTCCTCAAGGACGACGGCCAGGGCCACCAGTCCTTCGAGGTCGAGCGGTTCGCCAAGGTCGTCGAGCTGGTCATCACCGCGATGGACATCTCGATCTGCTTCGCCGACTTCCCCACCCAGAAGATCGGCGAGAACACCCGCGCCTTCCGTCAGCTGGGCATCGGCTACGCCAACCTCGGCGCCCTGCTGATGGCCACCGGCCACGCGTACGACTCGGACGGCGGCCGGGCGCTCGCCGGCGCCATCACCTCGCTGATGACCGGCACCTCGTACAGGCGCTCCGCGGAGCTCGCCGCGGTCGTCGGCGCGTACGACGGCTACGCCCGCAACGCCGAGCCGCACCAGCGCGTCATGAAGCAGCACGCCGACGCCAACACCAAGGCCGTCCGCGTGGACGACCTGGACTCCCCGATCTGGGCCGCCGCCACGGAGGCCTGGCAGGACGTGGTCCGGCTCGGCGAGAAGAACGGCTTCCGCAACGCCCAGGCGTCGGTCATCGCCCCGACCGGCACCATCGGTCTCGCGATGTCCTGCGACACCACCGGCCTGGAGCCCGACCTCGCGCTGGTCAAGTTCAAGAAGCTGGTCGGCGGCGGCTCGATGCAGATCGTCAACGGCACGGTGCCGCAGGCGCTGCGCCGCCTCGGCTACCAGCCGGAGCAGATCGAGGCGATCGTCGCCCACATCGCCGAGCACGGCAACGTGGTCGACGCCCCGGGCCTGAAGACCGAGCACTACGAGGTCTTCGACTGCGCCATGGGTGAGCGCTCCATCTCCGCGATGGGCCACGTCCGCATGATGGCGGCCATCCAGCCGTGGATCTCCGGCGCGCTCTCCAAGACGGTCAACCTGCCGGAGACGGCGACCGTCGAGGACGTCGAGGAGGTCTACTTCGAGGCGTGGAAGATGGGCGTCAAGGCGCTCGCGATCTACCGCGACAACTGCAAGGTCGGCCAGCCCCTCTCCGCGAAGACCAAGGAGAAGGAGGCGGTCACCGCCAAGGCCGAGGAGACCATCCGCACCGCGGTCGAGAAGGTCGTCGAGTACCGCCCGGTCCGCAAGCGCCTGCCCAAGGGCCGTCCGGGCATCACCACCTCCTTCACGGTCGGTGGCGCCGAGGGCTACATGACCGCCAACTCCTACCCGGACGACGGTCTGGGCGAGGTCTTCCTGAAGATGTCCAAGCAGGGCTCGACCCTCGCGGGCATGATGGACGCGTTCTCGATCGCCGTCTCGGTCGGCCTCCAGTACGGCGTTCCGCTGGAGACCTACGTCTCGAAGTTCACCAATATGCGGTTCGAGCCGGCCGGTATGACCGACGACCCGGACGTGCGGATGGCGCAGTCGATCGTCGACTACATCTTCCGCCGCCTGGCGCTGGACTTCCTGCCCTTCGAGACCCGCTCGGCCCTCGGCATCCACTCCGCCGAGGAGCGTCAGCGCCACCTGGAGACCGGTTCGTACGAGCCGACCATGGAGGACGAGGACATGGACGTCGAGGGACTGGCCCAGTCCGCGCCCCGTCAAACGGAGACGCTGAAGGCCGTCGCCGCGCCGAAGCCGGCCGTCGTCGAGCCCCCGAAGGCGGTGCACAACTCGGCGGAGCTCGTCGAGATGCAGCTCGGCGTCAGCGCCGACGCGCCGCTCTGCTTCTCCTGCGGCACCAAGATGCAGCGGGCCGGCTCCTGCTACATCTGCGAGGGCTGCGGCTCGACCAGCGGCTGCAGCTGACAACGGGCGCTCGCGGCCCGAGCGCTCCCGGGGCCACTCAGGCCCTGCCCCGTGGGGACCGGCGAACCGCCGGTCCCCACAGGGGTGTCCGGGGGCGGAACAGCCCCCGCGGGCCTGGCCGCGTACGCGCGAGTCAGGCCGTCCGCGCGCCCATCGCGGCGGTGAAGGCGTCCGGTTCCAGGTCGAAGCCGCGCACGCCCGGGTGGAACTGCCAGGCGCCGCCCGGGGACCTGACGAACTCCGCGACCGTCGCGGCCGTGCAGTGCGCCACGGCGGAGAAGTCGTCCCTCGCCAGCTCCGTGTAGCCCTCGCGGATGTGCACCTCCGGGTTGGCCACATCGCCGAAGACCAGCCGGTCCGGGCGCTGCTGGATGACGACGCCGACCACGATCCGGCCGTGCGCCTCGGGCTGGCGGGCGAACTCCACCGTCAGCACCTCGTCGTCCCCGAAGCCCTTTCCGGTGGTGCTGTCGCGGCTCATGTAGACCGTGCCGTCGGGGGAGCGGCTGTCGAAGTGCACCAGATAGGCGGGGCTGCCGTACGGGTCGGACACCGGGTAGACCGCCGCGATCACATCGAGGTCATGGGCCGGGGTGCCGGCCGGGCTCGGGTCCCACCGCAGTGCCACCTCGACCTTGCCGAGTCCCTTGCTGAATCCGCTCATCCCCAAACCCCTCCCCAGGACGGCCTGTTGGCGGGCCGTACGGTGACCATGCTGCCACGCGCGCGTGGCTCTCCGGTCCGCCGGAGTGGGACCGGGGCGGGGGGCCGGAGCCGTACGATGGCGCGGTGCTGGTCAAGTGGATTCGCTGCACGGTGGTCGACCGTCCCGGCTTCGACCGGGGGCAGCGGAAG
>NZ_JBJHPC010000233.1:0-10557 GCF_045257485.1 Streptomyces sp. YS-3
GGGGGGTGTGGCGCGCGGTGAGCGCCGGGGGTCGGGGCTGGGCGAGGGTGACCATGTGTCCACCTTCGCGGCGGTACGCGGGAGCCACCAGACCCGCTCTCCCTATGGGGACATAAGCTGGGTTTATGAGTATGAGCAGTGCGGAGGACACCGGCCCGCTCTCCCGGCGGGTGCCCGACCTGGGCGCGATGGAGCTGCTGATCGCGGTCGCCCGGCACGGCAGCCTCGGGCGCGCCGCGCGCGACCTGGGGATCACCCAGCCCGCCGCGAGCAGCCGCATCCGCTCGATGGAGCGCCACCTCGGCGTCGCCCTCGTCGACCGCTCGCCGCGCGGCTCCCGGCTGACCGCCGAGGGCGCGCTGGTGACGGACTGGGCCCGGCGGGTGGTGGAGGCGGCCGAGGCGTTCGACGCGGGCGCCCAGGCGCTGCGCGGGCGGCGCGACTCGCGGCTGCGGGTCGCCGCCAGCATGACCATCGCCGAGTACCTGCTGCCCGGCTGGCTGATCGCGCTGCGCGGCGGACGCCCCGGCACGGCCGTCTCGCTGCTCGCCGGGAACTCGGCGTTCGTGGCCGAGCGGCTGCTGTCGGACGAGGCGGACCTCGGGTTCGTGGAGGGCCTGGCCGTGCCGGCCGGGCTCGACGGGGCCGTGATCGGCCACGACCGGCTGGTGGTGGTCACCGCCCCCGCCCACCCGTGGGCCCGGCGCCGCGCCCCGCTGGGAGCCGCCGAACTGGCCGCGACCCCGCTCATCCTGCGCGAGGAGGGCTCGGGCACCCGGCAGGTCCTGGACGCGGCCCTCGCGGACCTGGGCGGGGTGGCCCGGCCGCTGCTGGAGCTCGCCTCCACCACGGCCGTGAAGGCGGCGGTGGTGAGCGGGGCGGGGCCCTCGGTCCTGAGCGAACTCGCCCTGGGGGAGGAGCTGGCGGCCCGCCGCCTCGTCCGGATCCCGCTGGAGGGGCTGCGGCTCCGCCGCGATCTGCGCGCGGTGTGGCGCACCGCCCACCGCCCCACCGGCCCGGCCCGCGACCTGCTGTCACTGACGCGGTCGGGGCCGGGTCCCGCTCAGTAGGCCATCGCCGCGGTACGGGCCCGCGCCGCCGCCACCAGCGCCTCCATCACCTTGGTGTCCTCGCCCAGCTCCGGGTGCCACTGGACGCCCAGCACCCAGGCCTCGCCCGGGAGTTCGACCGCCTCGACGGTGCCGTCCTCCGCGCGCGCCGACACCACCAGCGTCCCCGCGAGCCGGTCCACGGCCTGGTGGTGGTAGGTCGGCACGGACGCCTCGTGCGGCTCGACGGCCGCGTAACGCGTGCCCGGCTCCGGGCGTACGGTGTGGCGGCCCACGACGCCGCGGCCACCGGTGTGCCCGTCCAGGTGCTGCACCAGGGTGCCGCCCAGCACCACGTTCAGGAGCTGCATGCCCCGGCAGATGCCGAGCAGCGGGGTCCCGGACGCCAGCGCGGCCTCGATCAGGGCGCTCTCCCAGGCGTCCCGTTCCGGTGCGGGCGGCCCGGTCCGGGCGTCGCGGGCGGCCCCGTACCGTACCGGCTCCACGTCCGGGCCCCCCGCCACGACCACGCCGTCCAGCCGGGCCACCACCTCGGCCGCCGACGCCGGGTCGTCCGGCGGCAGCATCGCCGTGAGCCCGCCCGCGGCCCGGACCAGGCGCGGATAGGCGGCGGGCAGCAGGGCGGCCGGCCAGTGCCACACCCCCCAGCGCACCGACTCCTCCAGATACGTGCTGACACCGATCAGTGGCCGTCCCACCGCGTCCTCGCTCTCCTGCCGCCGCTCGACACTCACTCGCGCTCCAGCTCCGCCTCCGCCGCCGCCAGCGCCGCGAACTCCTCCTCGGGGGCCCGTGCCACCAGGTGCCGGCGGCTGTAGAGGCCGAAGTACCCGATGGCGACCGCGTACACCCCGAGCGCGATCAGCGCCGCCACCACGTCCACCAGGAACGTGGCCACCAGCGCCGCGCACGCGAGGACCAGCGCGACCGAGGAGGTCAGTGCTCCTCCCGGCGTACGGTACGGCCGCTCCAGGTCCGGTTCGCGGCGGCGCAGCACGATGTGGGACAGCGACATCAGCGCGTACGAGACGGTGGCCCCGAAGACCGCGGCGTTCAGCATCCGCGCCCCGTCCCCGGTCGCCGCCGCCAGCGAGAAGGCGATCGCGCCCGGCACCAGCAGCCCGAGGTAGGGCGCCCGGCGGCGGCTGGTCAGGGACAGGAAGCGGGGCAGATAGCCCGCCCGGGACAGGGCGAACAGCTGGCGCGAGCCCGCGTAGATCAGCGAGAAGAACGACGCCACCAGGCCCGCGAGGCCCGCGTAGTTGACAATCCGGCTGAGCGCCGTGGCCTTCCCGTCCGGCTGGAGTGCCTCCACCAGCGGGTTGCCCGCGTCCTGGATCGCGGCCGAGCCGCGCGCGCCCGCCGAGGCGAGGAAGGTGAGCAGGGCCAGGACGACCAGGATGGCCATGGACCAGCGGATCGCCTTGGGGAGCGTACGGGCCGGGTCGCGGGTCTCCTCGGCGGCCAGCGGTACGCCCTCCACACCGAGGAAGAACCACATGCCGAACGGGAACGCCGCCCAGATGCCCATCACGCCCATCGGCAGCCAGGAGTTCGCGCCGACCGCGTCGTGGTGGACGGCGATGTCGTCGAGCCGGGAGGCGTCGAAGTCGAGGAGGGCGCCGACCGCGAAGACGAGCAGGGCCGCCACCGCGACGCCTGTCACCACGAAGCTGAACCGCAGCGCCTCGCCCACGCCCCACAGATGGATGCCGATGAAGACGACGAAGCAGGCGAGGTAGACCGGCCACCCGGAGGTGAGTCCGAACAGGCCCAGGGACTCGACGTAGTCGCCGATGAAGAGGGAGATGGCGGCCGGTGCCAGGACGTATTCGATGAGGATGGCCGTGCCGGTCAGGAAGCCGCCCCAGGGGCCGAGCGCACGGCGCGCGAAGCCGTAGCCGCCGCCCGCCGTGGGCAGCACGGAGGAGAGTTCGGCGAGCGAGAAGACCATGCAGACGTACATCAGGCCCATCAGGGCCATGGCGATCGCGAGGCCGCCGAAGCCGCCCTCGGCGAGGCCGAAGTTCCAGCCGGAGTAGTCACCGGAGACGACGTAGGCGACGCCGAGACCGGTCAGCAGCAGCCAGCCGGCGCTGCCGCGGCGCAGCGTACGGCGCTCCAGGTAGTCGTCCGCCGGTTCGGCGGGGCGGGGCGTGGCGGATTCCGTGGACTCCATGGTCATGACGCGGCTCCCGACGGGGGACGGGGTCAATGGACTGGGGGCATACCTTTGCGGGGAACCCGGCCGGAAAGCAAGCCCCGTGCGTTACGTCGGAGTAAACGGGTGCGCGTCCGAGTGGCCGTGTGGAGGGGCGCCGCGGTCCGGACGCCCTACCGGGGCGCGGGGTGGTGACACCATGCGGCTCCGCCGCGCGGGCGCGAGCAGCCCACCACGGCCCGCGGGCGAAGGCGTCACGTGAGGAACCCCCGCAACAGCGCCGCGGTGCCCGCGCAGTGCTCCCGCATCATCTCCCGCGCCCCGTCCGCGTCCCCGTCGAGCACCGCCTCGACCAGCGCGGTGTGCTGGCGCTGGGAGTGCTCCAGGTTCCGTACGAGCAGCGGGATGCAGTCCAGCAGGTCGTTCACGGTCGCGCGGACCGCCGCGTACCGGGCCGTCAGACTCGGTGAGCCGCAGAGCTCGGCGAGGGTCAGATGCAGCAGCGTGTCCAGCCGCCGGTAGTCGGTGAGCGGCGCGTCATGCGTGCGGGCCAGCGCCTCGCGCAGCCGCTCCGCCTGCTCGTCGGTGAGGCCGTGCGTCGCGCACAGCCCGGCCGCGCCCACCTCCAGGACCTCGCGGAAGCGCAGCGCGTCCTCCACGTCGACCCCGGCCACCCGGCGCCGCAGCTCGTCCTCGCCGGGCGTCGCGGCCCTGGGCAGCACGAACGTTCCGCCGTAGCGCCCGCGCCGCGCCTCCACCAGGCCCTGGTCGGTCAGCACCTTCAGGACCTCGCGCAGGGTCACCCGGCTGATGCCGAGACGCTCGGCCAGCTCCCGCTCCGACGGCAGCCGCTCCCCGCCGGGCACCAGGCCCAGGCGGACGACCTGGAGGATCTGCTCCAGCGCCTCCTCGAAGCCGTTGCCGGCCCGTACCGGCCGCAGCACCGCGGCGAGCCGGTCCCCGAAATCCGGTCGCGACATCTGGCCGCACCCCCTTCCCAAGCAATGGTTCTCGGCAATACCTTATGGCTCCCGGCTGACCGAAGGAGGCTTTTCCCGTGGCAGACCGCACACCCCCGCTCGGTATCGAGGCGCTGCGCGCCCTCGTCGAGAGCGGCGAGATCGACACTGTGGTCCTGGCCTTCCCCGATATGCAAGG
The DNA here is from genome assembly GCF_045257485.1 of Streptomyces sp. YS-3. Taxonomy (NCBI): domain Bacteria; kingdom Bacillati; phylum Actinomycetota; class Actinomycetes; order Kitasatosporales; family Streptomycetaceae; genus Streptomyces; species Streptomyces sp. YS-3. The sequence continues at coordinate 4,390 of NZ_JBJHPC010000233.1, forward strand.
GCGGCTCCAGGGCAAGCGGTTCGCCGCACGGTTCTTCCTCGACGAGGTGGCCGCCCACGGCACCGAGGGCTGCAACTACCTCCTCGCCGTGGACACCGAGATGAACACCGTCGACGGCTACGCGATGTCGTCCTGGGAGCGGGGGTACGGCGACTTCGCCATGCACCCCGACCTCGCGACCCTGCGCCGGGTCCCCTGGAACGAGGGGACCGCGCTGCTCATCGCGGACCTCGCCTGGAACGACGGCTCGCCCGTCGTCGCCGCCCCGCGCCAGATCCTGCGCCGCCAGCTCGACCGGCTCGCAGCGCTCGGTCTCACCGCCCAGGTCGGCACCGAGCTGGAGTTCATCGTCTTCCGCGACAGCTACGAGCAGGCGTGGGACGCCGACTACCGGGGCCTGACCCCGGCCAACCAGTACAACATCGACTACTCGGTGCTCGGCACCGGCCGGATCGAGCCGCTGCTGCGCCGCATCCGCAACGAGATGGCGGCGGCGGGCCTGACGGTCGAGTCCGCCAAGGGCGAGTGCAACCCCGGCCAGCACGAGATCGTCTTCCGCTACGACGAGGCCCTGGTCACCTGCGACCAGCACGCCGTCTACAAGACCGGCGCCAAGGAGATCGCCTCCCAGGAGGGCGTCTCGCTCACCTTCATGGCGAAGTACAACGAGCGCGAGGGCAACTCCTGCCACATCCACCTCTCGCTCACCGACGAGGACGGCCGCAACGTCATGCGCGGCGACGGCCCCGGCGGCATGTCACCGCTGATGCGCCACTTCCTGGCGGGCCAGCTGGCCGCACTGCGGGACTTCGCCTTGCTCTACGCGCCGAACATCAACTCCTACAAGCGCTTCCAGCCCGGCTCCTTCGCTCCCACCGCCGTCGCCTGGGGCCACGACAACCGCACCTGCGCGCTGCGCGTGGTCGGCCACGGCCCCTCCCTGCGGTTCGAGAACCGGCTGCCCGGCGGCGACGTCAACCCCCACCTCGCGGTCGCGGGACTGGTCGCGGCGGGCCTGTACGGCGTCGAGCACGAGCTGGAGCTCCCCGACGCCTGCACCGGCAACGCCTACACCGGCGACTACGAACACGTCCCGACCACCCTGCGCGAGGCCGCCGAGCTGTGGGAGAACAGCCCCATCGCCAAGGCCGCCTTCGGGGACGAGGTGGTCGCGCACTACCGCAACATGGCGCGCGTCGAGCTGGACGCCTTCGACGCCGCGGTGACCGACTGGGAGCTCCGCCGCTCCTTCGAACGCCTGTGAGGCCCGCAGTGTCCGACGCGTACGAGCCGTACCAGCACCAGGTACTCAACCCGGCGACCGAGGAGGTCATCGCGACCGTCCCCGCCGCCACCGCGAGGGACGTGGACGCGGCGGTCGCGCGGGCCGCGCGGGCGCAGGAGAAGTGGGCGGCGCTCGCCCCCGCCGACCGCGCCCGGCTGCTGCGCCGCTTCGCCACCGCCGTCGACGAGCACCTGGAAGAGCTCGCCCAGCTGGAGGTGCGCGAGGCCGGGCACACCGTCGGCAACGCCCGCTGGGAGGCGGGCAACGTCCGCGATCTGCTCGACTACGCGGCCGGGGGAGTGGAGCGCCTGACCGGGCGTCAGATCCCGGTGGCGGGCGGCATCGACCTCACCCTGCTCGAACCGCTGGGCGTCGTCGGCGTCATCGCGCCCTGGAACTTCCCGATGCCGATCGCCGCCTGGGGCACCGCCCCCGCGCTCGCGGCCGGCAACGCGGTGATCCTCAAGCCCGCCGAGACCACCCCGCTCACCGCCCTGCGGCTGGCCGAGCTCGCCCTCGCGGCGGGGCTGCCCGACCACCTCTTCCAGGTGCTGCCGGGCGCGGGCACCGTCACCGGGGACGCGCTCGTCGAGCACCCCGGCGTGGCCAAGATCGTGTTCACCGGCTCCACCCGGGTCGGCAAGCAGATCATGGCCAAGTGCGCCCAGCGCGTGAAGCGGGTCACGCTCGAACTCGGCGGCAAGAGCGCCAACATCGTCTTCGCGGACGCCGACGTCGAGGCCGCCGCCACCGCCGCCCCCATGTCCTTCCTCGACAACAGCGGCCAGGACTGCTGCGCCCGCACCCGCATCCTGGTCCAACGGCCCGTCTACGACCGCTTCCTGGAGCTCCTCGCCCCCGGCGTCGAGTCCGTCGTGGTCGGCGACCCGGCCGACGAGAAGACCCAGATGGGCCCGCTGATCTCACGGACCCAGCTGGAGCGGGTACGCGCCTACGTCCCCGCCGACCTGCCCGGCATCCGGGGGACCGCCCCCGAGGGGCCCGGCTTCTGGTTCGCGCCCACCGTCCTCACCGGCACCGCGCCGGACGCCCCCGTGGCGGTCGAGGAGGTCTTCGGACCGGTCGCCGTCGTCCTGCCCTTCGACGACGAGGCCGACGCCGTACGGCTGGCCAACGCGACCGAGTACGGACTGTCCGGCTCGATCTGGACCCGTGACGTGGGGCGCGCGCTGCGGGTGTCCGGCGCCGTCGCGGCCGGCAACCTCTCCGTCAACTCGCACTCCAGCGTGCGCTACTGGACCCCCTTCGGCGGCTACAAGCAGTCCGGCCTGGGCCGCGAACTCGGCCCGGACGCGCTGGCCGCCTTCACCGAAACCAAGAACGTCTTCATCAGCACGGAGGCCTGAGCACATGACCGACGACACCATCTGCCGCCGCCTGGTCGGCCGTACCGCCGTCATCACCGGAGCCGGCAGCGGCATCGGGCTGGCGACCGCGCGCCGGCTCGCCTCCGAGGGCGCCCACGTGGTCTGCGGCGACATCGACGAGGCGGCGGCGAAGAAGACCGCCGACGAGGTCGGCGGACTCGCCGTGCGCGTCGACGTCACCGACGCCGAGCAGGTGGACGCGCTCTTCAAGGCCGCGTACGACACCTACGGCAGCGTCGACATCGCCTTCAACAACGCCGGTATCTCGCCCCCCGACGACGACTCCATCCTGGAGACCGGTCTGGAGGCCTGGAAGCGCGTCCAGGAGGTCAACCTCACCTCGGTGTACCTGTGCTGCAAGGCGGCCATCCCGTACATGCGCGAGCAGCGCCGGGGCTCGATCATCAACACGGCGTCCTTCGTGGCCCGGATGGGCGCCGCGACCTCGCAGATCTCCTACACCGCCTCCAAGGGCGGCGTCCTGGCGATGTCCCGCGAGCTGGGCGTGCAGTTCGCCCGCGAGGGCATCCGCGTCAACGCGCTCTGCCCCGGGCCGGTCAACACCCCGCTCCTCCAGGAGCTGTTCGCCAAGGACCCCGAGCGGGCCGCCCGGCGGCTTGTCCACATCCCGCTGGGCCGGTTCGCCGAGGCCGACGAGATCGCGGCGGCGGTGGCGTTCCTGGCGAGCGACGACTCCTCGTTCGTCAACGCGACCGACTTCCTGGTCGACGGGGGTATCTCGGGCGCGTACGTGACACCGCTGTAGGCGGCGGGTGCGGCGGCGCGGGCGTCCGGACGGGAGGCGGTGTACGGCGGCCGAAGCGCCGTTCTAGGGCGTGTTTCGAAAGTAGCGTCGTCCGCCCGAAGGGCGGGCCCGGCGGCGTCTGGTGCGTGCGATCGCAAGGCGGAGGGTCGCCCCGATACTGGTTGTATCGGGGCGATCCCGACAACGCGGCGAGCGTGCGTGCCAGACGCCGCCGGGCAGACGGGACTTTCGAAACACGCCCTAGGGTGGCCCGATGAGCATGACGACGCCGCCCGGCTGGTACCCGGATCCGGGCACCCCCCTGCTGGAGCGCTGGTGGGACGGCACCGCCTGGACCGGGCACACCCGCGCGCCCGGCCGGCCGGCGGCGGTGCCCCCGGCGCCCACCGTCCCCCTGGGGGCCGTGGCACCTCACGACCGGCCGCGCGGCCGGGGCCCGGCGGCCGTCGTGGCCGTGGCCGCCGCGGTCCTCGTCACCGCGCTGGTGGCCGGGGTGATCCTCCTCAACGGCGACGACGGGGGACCGGCGGCAGCGGCGGCGCCGAGCGGGGGCGCCGCGACGACGGCCTCCACCCGGACGCCGAGCCCCGCGCCGCCGCCCTCGCCCAGCGACGACCCGAACGTCCTGGTCGACCAGCTCAACGGCATCACCCTGCCGGTCCTGCCGGGCTGGGAGAAGGTCGACTCCGGGATCGGCGGTCTGCCCACCATGCGGACCAGGGACACCTTCGACTGCCCGGGCGACCCGGGCGCGTTCTGCCACCACGCCACCGTCGACAGCCGCACCCCCACCCGCACCGACCTCCACACCGCCGACGCCCTCGCCAGGCACGACATCGCGGACGCGGCCGAGGCCGCCTTCGGCAAGGACGGTCTCGACCGGGAGCGCTACGGCGGGATCGTCTCGCACCGCGAGGCGCGGGCCGCCTCCGTGGTCGTCGCGGGACGCACCGGATATCTGGTGCGGTGGAGCGTCAGGACGGGGGCCGGACCCGGCGGATACGTCGAGTCGCTGGCCTTCCCGTCGAGCGTCGGCAGCGAATCGATGATCATCATCCGGTTCGCCTTCGACGCGGGCAGGGGCGCCCCGCCGCTCGCCGTGCTCGACCGGATCACGGCCGGCATCAAGGTCCTGGGCGGCCGGGAGGGCGGCGGGGTGGGCAGCAGCGTGGCGCCACCCGCGCCCTGAGCCACCGCCGAAGGGGGCCTCAGAGGAACGTGCGCCCCTCGCCCCGGTACGTGGGGACGGTCGCCGTGACCCGGTCGCCCTCCACCAGCACCAACTCGTCGAACCGCTCGCACAGTTCACCCGCCTTGGCGTGCCGGAACCACACCTTGTCCCCGATCAGCAGATCGTCGGCGGCCGAGCCGAGCAGCGGGGTCTGCACCTCCCCGGCGCCCTCCTGCGGGTCGTAGCGCAGCCCCTCGGGCAGGTACGGGACGGGCAGCCGGTCCACGCCCGCCGCCCCCGAGGCGGGGTAGCCGCCGCCGAGCACGGTGACCACGCCCACGCCCGGCCGGCGCACCACGGGCTGGGCGAACAGCGCGGCCGGACGCCCCGTGAACGAGGTGTAGTTGTCGAAGAGCCGGGGCACGTACAGCCCCGACCCGGCCGCTATCTCGGTGACGGCGTCCTCGGCGGCGGTGTGCTGCACACTGCCCGTCCCGCCGCCGTTGACGAACTCCAGGTCCGGCGCCACGGCCCGCACCGCCCGCACCACCTCGGCCCGGCGCACCGCCAGCTCCCGGCGCGCGGCCGTCTGCATCAGCCGGATCGCGCGCGAGCGCACCGGCCGCCCCGCGACGGCGTCCCCGACCCCGGCGACATGGCCCTCGTACGCCATCAGCCCGACCAGCCGGAAGCCGGGGCGGCGGGCGACGGCACGGGCGAGCTCGGCCAGTTGCGCGGGCCCGCGCAGCGGGGAGCGGCGGGCGCCGACGCGCACGCGCCCGCCGAACAGCTGGAGCGAGGTGTCCAGTTCCAGACAGATCCGTACGGGCACCTCGGCCCCGTCCCGCGCCCGGTCGATGAGGTCGAGCTGGGCCGGATCGTCGACCATCACGGTGATGGCCGCGGCGAGCTTGGGATCGGCGGCCAGCTCCGCGAACCGGGCCCGGTCGGCCGAGGGATACGCGAGCAGGACGTCCTCGAACCCGGCCCGGGCCAGCCAGATCGACTCCGCCAGCGTGAACGACATGATCCCGGCGAACCCGTCCCGGGCCAGTACCCGTTCGAGCAGTGCCCGGCACCGTACGGACTTGCTGGCGACCCGGATCGGTTTGCCCTGCGCGCGCCGGACCAGATCGTCGGCGTTGGCGTCGAACGCCTCCAGGTCCACGAGCGCGAGGGGGGCGTCGAGATGGGCGGTGGCCCGGTCGTACCGGGCCCGGTCAGCGGCGCGGGGAGTCATGGGCAGAGCCTGCCAGACCGGCCTACCCGGGGGTAGGGGGACGAGTCGGTGCAGATCCCCCGAGCGCGGACCGCATCCCTGCTCTTTCGGTCCAGCCCGTAAAGTAGCGCCCACGCGGCGACGAACGGCCCTGCCGGCCAAGCCGATCCGCAGCGCAGGCACGACGGGTACGAGGGGGGCCATTGACCACGGACGCACAACGCCCCCCGGCCGCGGCGCGCCGCCCCGCGGAAGGGGACCCGGGCCGAGAGGCCCCGGCGGCCGGTCCGCACGAACCGGCGACGTCCGCCCAGCCCCACCGCCGGGCCGCGCCCGCGT
>NZ_JBJHPC010000234.1:0-10555 GCF_045257485.1 Streptomyces sp. YS-3
TCCCACCCCCGGTCCGCCCACCTGCGCGGTCGAACGCACCGTCTCCAGACCGCCGTTGCCGGCCATGAGCTCCTCGCGCGGCAGGATCTGCGGCAGGAAGCTCTGGTGGGCGACGTCGAAGAACACCGTCGCCACGCCCGTGATCAGGGCGACGGCGTACAACTGGGCCATCGTCAGGGCGTCGGCGAGCGCGGCGGCGGGGATGCTGGCCATCGCCACCGCCCGCACCAGGTCCGCCCGGATCATCAGCGGACGCTTGCGCATCCGGTCGGTGAGGGCGCCCGCCGGCAGTCCGACGAGGAGGAAGGCGGCGGTCTCCGCGGCCGTGAGCAGGCCTACCTGGAAGGCCGAGGCGTCGAGTTCGAGTACGGCCACCAGGGGGAGGGCCACCAGGGTGACCTGGGCGCCGAGTTGTCCGGCTGCCGCTCCCGCGAGCAGCATCCGGAAATCGCGTCGGCGCATCGGGCTGCCCGTGGAGGCTCCGGATGTGAGGGACATGTGAACGACCTTCACCGAGGCGCCGATCCGGAGTCAAAGGATCACGGTCAGTTTCGGTCGAGTCTTGTCTTCTGTTGTCAGAAACGCGTAAGAATTTTCGGCGAACTCACGGTAAGTCCGCATGAACTCCTGCCACGCGGTGTGCACGGCGCAAGGGCCGCACACCGGTGGCTTCCGGAAGCGGAGCGGGGGACGGCCGGGTAACCTGCACACGGAGTGATGGTCGCGATCCTGGCCGAAAACCGCCATGGACGACCGGCTTGTAGCGGAATCGTCTATTCCGTCAGTTATGGAGCGAATGCGGTGTTGCGCCCGCCCGGGCGCGGAGCCGCCGCCCTCGCGGCCCGCCGTCGTCCCCCTCGTCCTTCCGGCGGACATGGCACCTGAGGAGGACTCCCCGGCTTCGGCCGTACGAGGGATTACTCGTCGGTCCGGCCTCCCTAGGGTCGATTCCGTCGACGCCGCACACGCGGACTCCGCACGCGGGGGTTCCGTACACGGAAGGGCTCGTATGTCCCAGAAGAAGGCCAGATCGGTTGTGGTCAACAGGGCGCGGGTGACGCACAAGGTGCGTTACGCGCTCGCGCATCCGGACCGGATCGCCCCGCACATCAGGCGGACCGCGAGAGACACCTGGCTGCGGCTGAAGCACCCCGACCACGTCGACTACTACCGCGCCGTGATGGCCTCCGACGCCGCTCGCAGCCCCGAGGCGGCCGTCGGCAGCAAGTCGCACGACCGGTGGCTGGCGCTGGGCGAGATGCAGTTCGCCTACCTGCGGGAGCACGGGCTGCACCCCGGCCAGCGCATGCTGGACATCGGCTGCGGAAACCTGCGGGCCGGCTGGCGCTTCATCGACTACCTGGAGCCGGGGCACTACTACGGCATCGACATATCCCCCGACATCCTCATCGCGGCGAAGGACACCCTGGCGTCCCGAGGACTCCAGGCGAAGCTGCCCCATCTGACGATCACCCGGAACCTGACCTTCGACTTCCTGCCGGAATCCCATTTCGACGTGATCCACGCCCACAGCGTCTTCTCGCACTCACCGATCGAGGTCATCGAGGAGTGCTTCGCCCACGTGGGGCGCGTCCTGAAGCCCGACGGCCTCTTCGACTTCACCTTCGACCGCACCGAGGGCGCCGAGCACCAGGTGCTGCGCGAGGACTTCTACTACCGCACCTCCACGCTCGTCGCGCTCGCCGGGAAGCACGGTCTGGCCGCGCGGTTCATGGACGACTGGGAGACCCGGGAGCACGGCCAGTCCAAGATCCGCGTCACCCACCGGAGCGCCTGACGGCCCGCGAGCTGCACCGGGGGCGTCGTACGGGGCGCGGGGCACGTCAACCGCGTGTGGACGGCCCGGCCCCCGGCCCGTGCGGCGACGTCCCCCGCCTCGTAGAGTCTGGTGACATGACTTCTCTTCCCGTGTCTCCCGCCGACGCCCTCGACTCCCTCCTCGCCGGAAACCGGCGCTTCGTGGCCGGGGCCCCGCGCCATCCCAACCAGGACGCCGCGCGCCGGGCCGAGCTGGCGCCGGCGCAGAAGCCGTTCGCGGTACTGCTGGGATGCTCCGACTCGCGGCTGGCCGCCGAGATCATCTTCGACCAGGGGCTCGGTGACCTGTTCGTGGTCCGCACCGCCGGCCACGTCCTGGGTCCGGAGGTCCTGGGCAGCATCGAGTACGGGACCAGCGTGCTGGACTGCCGCCTCGTCGTGGTCCTCGGGCACGACTCGTGCGGCGCCGTCGCGGCGGCCCGCGCCGCCGTCGAGGGCGGACTGCCCGCGGGCGGGTACGTCCGGGACGTCGTCGAGCGCGTCACCCCCAGCGTGCTGGCCGCCCGGGCCGCGGGGCTCACCTCGGACAGCGACCACATCGACGCGCACATACAGCACACCGTGGACCTGCTCCTGGACCGCTCCCGGGTGCTGGCGGACCAGGTCGCCGCCGGTCACACCGGCGTCGTGGGCCTCGCCTACCAGCTCTCCGAGGGCAACGCCCGCCTCGTCACCTCGCACGGAATCCCCGACACGGCGGAAACCACCGCGCTCTCCGCCTGAGCGCCTGGGGCGTGTTGCGAAAGTCCCGCCTGCCCCGCGACGCCCGGCACGCGCGCTCGCCGCGTTGTCGGGATCGCCCACGTACACCCGGTACGAGGGCGACCCTCCGCCTTGCGATCGCACGCACCGGACGCCGCGGGGCCCGCCCTCCGGGCGGACGGCGCCACTTTCGCAACACGCCCCAGCCCCGATTCGGCCGTCACCCGGGGGGCGGCCCCATTGCCCCCCGAACCGCCCTGTAGATAGCCTGTGTTCGTCATTCCGGTCGTTGACCGGAGTTTCGAACACAGAGGGTGGGGTGGCGGCCATGGGGCGACTCGTGCCGGCGGTGGCCAGGGCGCTGGACGTACTGGAACTCTTCCTGGAGAGCGAAGCGCCGCTCTCCGCGCCCGACGTCATGCGCAGGCTCGGTCTGCCGCGGACGACGGTCCATGAACTGGTCACCACACTGGCCGCCCGCTCCTACCTGGCGGCGGCGCCCGGACAGCCGGGGCGCTACCGGCTGGGGGTGCGCACCTACCAGCTCGGCAGCCGGTACGCCGAACAGCTGGACCTCGCCGCCGAAGGCCAGCAGGTGGCCCGCGAGGTGGCCCTGACCTGCGACGAGACGGTCCATGTGGCCATCTTGGAGCACACCGACGTCATCTATATCGCCAAGGTCGACTCCACCCACGCGGTACGGATGGTCTCGGCGGCCGGCCGTCGGCTGCCCGCCCACTGCACCTCCGTCGGCAAGATGCTCCTCGCCTCGCTCCCGGAAGCCGAGCTCGACGCCCGGATCACCGGCGGCGAGCTGGTCGCCATGACCCCGGCCAGCATCACCGACCCCGCCGCGCTGCGGGCCGCGCTCGCCGAGATCAGGGCCCGGGGGACCGCCGTCGAGCACCGGGAGTCCAACCCGGACGTCAGCTGTGTCGCCGCCCCCGTCCGCGACAGCGCGGGCCGGGTCGTCGCCGCGCTGTCCATCTCCGTACCGATGATCAGGTGGACCGAGGCCCGCGAGGCGGAGCTCGCCGAGCTGGCGCTGAAGGGCGCCGGCGACCTGTCCGTGCGGCTGGGCCACCGGGGCGCGCGATGAACCCGGACGTGGCGGTACGGGAGGAGGCGGAGCTCGGCGAGGGGCCCACCTGGGACCCGGCGAGCGGCCGGCTGGTCTGGGTGGACATCCTGGCGTCGCGGATCCACACCTACGAGCCGGGCAGCGGCCGGCGCACGGTCATGGCGACCGGACAGCACGTCGGCGCCGCCAAGCCGCGCGCGGGCGGCGGCCTCGTCGTCAATCTCCGCGACGGCGTCGGGCTCTACGGCCCCGACGGCGCGTTCTCGTGGCTGCTGCGCGACCCCGTGCCCGGGCGGCGCGGCAACGACGCGGCGGTCGCACCGGACGGCGCCCTGTGGGCGGGCACGATGCGCTACGACGAGGCGACCGGCGGCGGCACCCTCACCCGGATCACCGGGGACGGCGCGGCCACGGCGGTGCCCGGCCCGGTCACGGTCAGCAACGGCACCGGCTGGAGCCCCGACGGGCGGCTCATGTACTACGTCGACAGCCCGACCCGGCGGATCGACGTCCTCGACTTCGACGGGCACCTCGCCCACGACAGACGGCCGTTCGCGCTGATCGGGGACGAGGACGGCTTCCCCGACGGGCTCACCGTCGACGCGGAGGGCGGTGTGTGGGTGGCGCTGTGGGACGGCGGTGCCCTGCGCCGCTACGGTCCGGACGGCACGCTCGACCTGGTGGTCGAGCTGCCGGTGCCCCGCCCCACCGCCTGCGCCTTCGGCGGCCCGGACCTCACGGACCTCTACGTCACCAGCGCCCGTACCGGTCTGCGACGGCCGCACCCGCTCTGCGGGGCGCTGCTGGTGCTGCCCGGTATCGGGCGCGGGATGGCGGGTACCGCCTTCGCCGGCTGACACCGGGGCGGAAGGCGGTACCCGCGAGGGCTCAGCGCGTCGAGAAGGCGTGCACCGTCGACGACCGGTACGTCCTGCCCGGGCGCAGCACCGTGGACGGGAAGGCCGGGTGGTTGGGCGAGTCCGGGAAGTGCTGGGACTCCAGACAGAGGGCGTCCCCCTGGCGGTAGATGTGGCCCGAGGTGCCCCGCAGCGTGCCGTCCAGGAAGTTGCCGCTGTAGAACTGCATGCCCGGCTCGGTGGTGAACATCCTCATCACCCGGCCGGAGTGCGGCTCCGCCAGCGTGAGCGCGTACTCGGGCTCCGCCGTCCTGCCCTTGTCCAGCACCCAGTTGTGGTCGAACCCCTTGGCGTACAGGAGCTGCTGGTGGCCCTGGCGGATGTCGCGGCCGATCGGCTTCGTCCGCCGGAAGTCGAACGGGGTGCCCGAGACACGGGCCAGTTCCCCGGTCGGTATGAGCCCCGCGTCGACCGGGGTGTAGCGGGCGGCGGCCAGTTCGAGGGTGTGGTCGTAGACCGGGCCGCTGCCCTCGCCGGCCAGATTGAAGTAGGTGTGGCTGGTGAGGTTGACGACGGTCGCCCGGTCGGTGGTCGCCTCGTAGTCGATCCGCCACTCGCCGCGCGCCGTGAGGGTGTACGTGACCTGGACCTTCAGGGTGCCGGGGTAGCCCATCTCGCCGTCCGGTGAGATCCGGGAGAGCACGAGGCCGGTGCGGGAGCCGTGGGTGAAGGGCTCCACGTGCCACATCTGCTTGTCGAAGCCCTTGGTGCCGCCGTGCAGGCTGTTCGCGCCGTCGTTGAGGGGCAGTTGGTAGGACTGCCCGTCGAGGGTGAACCTGCCCGCCGCGATGCGGTTGCCGTAGCGGCCGATGAGACCGCCGAAGTACGGGGACTTGGCAACGTAGTCGGCGAGGTTGTCGAAGCCGAGGGCGATGTTGGCCGTGCGCCCGTGCCGGTCGGGCACGTCGAGGCGGTGCACGATCCCGCCGTAGGAGAGCACTTCCAGGCGGACACCGCCGTTGCTGACGGTCCACCGGTGGACGGGCGTGCCGTCCTCCAGGGTGCCGAAGAGCGTCCTGGTGGGGGTGCGGCCCGACGCGGCGTGGGCGGTGCCCAGGCTCGTCGCCGCCACACCGGCCGCGAGGCCGACGGCCATCACCGTACGTCTGCTGGCGTTCATCTCCACTGGTCCTCCAGATGGTTGAGGGGATGTCATGAACCGACCTTGCGTTTGTTCCAGACGTCGAAGCCCACCGCGGCCAGCAGGACGAAGCCCTTGATGACCTGCTGGTAGTCGGTGCCGACGCCGACCAGCGACATACCGTTGTTGAGCACGCCCAGCACCAGACCGCCGATGATCGCGCCCAGTACCGTGCCGACGCCGCCGCTCATCGAGGCACCGCCGATGAAGGCCGCCGCGATGGCCTCCAGCTCGAAGTTGACGCCCGCGTTGGGTGTGCCGGCGTTCAGACGGGCGGCGAAGACGACACCGGCGAGCGCCGCGAGGACGCCCATGTTCACGAAGACCAGGAAGGTGACGCGCTTGTCCTTGACGCCGGAGAGCTTCGCCGCGGCCTGGTTGCCGCCGAGCGCGTAGACATGCCGTCCCACGACCGCGTTGCGCATCACGAAGCCCAGCCCGATGAGCAGGGCGGCCAGCAGGAGCAGCACCACGGGCACGCCCCGGTAGCTGGCCAGGGTCATGGTGAAGGCGAGGACGGCCGCGGCCATCGCCACGCACTTGGTGAGGAACAGGCCGCGGGGCAGTACGTCGAGTTCGTACGTCTGCTCGCGCCGCCGGGAGCGCACCTCCTGGATCAGGACGACGGCCGTGAGGGCGAGCCCCAGCAGGAGGGTGAGGTTGTGGTAGTTGGTGTCGGGCCCGACCTCCGGAAGGTAGCCGGTGGAGATCTTCTGGAAGCCCTCGGGGAACGGGCCGAGCGAGCGGGAGCCGAGGAGGATCTGCGTGCCGCCCCGGAAGAGCAGCATCCCGGCGAGCGTCACGATGAAGGACGGGATGCCCACGTACGCGATCCAGAACCCCTGCCAGGCGCCCGCCACGGCGCCGATCGCGAGGGCCACGACCAGGGCGAGCACCCAGGGCACATGGTGCTCCACCATCATCACCGCGCACGCCGCCGACACGAAGGCCGCCAGTGAGCCCACGGACAGGTCGATGTGGCCGGCGATGATGACGATCACCATGCCGATGGCGAGGACCAGGATGTAGCTGTTCTGCAGCACCAGGTTGGTGACGTTGTTGGGCTTGAGCAGGACGCCGTCGGTCCATATCTGGAACAGCACGACGATCAGTCCGAGCGCGACCAGCATCCCGTACTGGCGCATGTTGCGGCGGGCCGCGTCGAGGAGCAGCGCTCCGGTGGCGGAGCGCGGCGGCTCGGGAGTCCTCGGGGGGCTGGGGGCGGCGTCGGTCGTGACCGGACCCATATCGGCTACCTCTTGTTCGTGGTGTCGTTCGTGGTCATGAGGCGCATCAGGACTTCCTGGGTCGCGTCCGCGCGGGCGGCCTCGCCGGTGAGCCGGCCGGCCGCCATCGTGTAGATGCGGTCGCACATGCCGAGGAGTTCGGGCAGTTCGGAGGAGATGAAGACGACCGCCTTGCCCCGGGCGGCGAGCTGGTCGACGACGGTGTAGATCTCGTACTTGGCGCCAACGTCGATGCCGCGGGTGGGCTCGTCGAGGATCAGCACATCGGGACCCGCGAAGATCCACTTGCTGAGGACGACCTTCTGCTGGTTGCCGCCGGACAGGCGCCCGACCGGCTCGAAGACGGTCGGGGCCTTGATGCCCATGGAGGTGCGGTACGACTCGGCGACCCGCCGCTCCTCGTGCTCGTCGACGATCCCGCGCCGGGACACCTTGTCCAGGGCGCCCAGGGTGATGTTGCGGCTGATGGTGTCGATGAGGTTGAGGCCGTACTGCTTGCGGTCCTCGGTGACGTACGCGATGCCGTGACCGACCGCCTCGGGGACGGTCTTCGTACGGATGCGTCGGCCGTCCTTCCACACCGTGCCGCTGATGTTCCGGCCGTAGGAGCGGCCGAAGACGCTCATGGCCAGTTCGGTGCGGCCGGCGCCCATCAGCCCCGCGATGCCCACGATCTCGCCCCGCCGCACATGCAGGCTGACGTCGTCGACGACCTTGCGCTGCTGGTCGATGGGGTGGTGCACGGTCCAGTCCCGCACCTCAAGGTCGGGGTGGGCGCCCGGGTCGCCCTCGTAGGGGGTGCGCGGCGGGAAGCGGTGGTCGAGGTCGCGGCCGACCATGGAGCGGATGATGCGCTCCTCGGTGGTGTCCGGGGACTTCACGTCGAGCGTCTCGATGGTCCTGCCGTCCCGCAGGACGGTGACCGAGTCGGCGACCGCCGCGATCTCGTTGAGCTTGTGCGAGATGACGATCGAGGCGATGCCCTGCGCCTTGAGCTCCAGGATGAGGTCGAGGAGATGGGCGCTGTCCTCGTCGTTGAGGGCGGCGGTCGGCTCGTCCAGGATCAGCAGCCGGACCTCCTTGGAGAGCGCCTTGGCGATCTCCACCAACTGCTGCTTGCCGACACCGATGTCCGCCACCCGGGTCTGCGGATGCTCGCGCAGACCCACCCGCTTCATCAGCCGCGCCGCGTGCTTGAGCGTCTCGCTCCAGCTCACGATGCCCCGGGTGGCGTGCTCGTTGCCGAGGAAGATGTTCTCGGCGATGGAGAGATAGGGGACGAGGGCCAGCTCCTGGTGGATGATGACGATGCCGCGCGCCTCGCTGGCCCGCATGTCCTTGAACGCGCAGAGCTCGCCCTGGAAGAGGATGTCGCCCTCGTAGCTGCCGTGCGGATGGACGCCGCTGAGCACCTTCATCAGGGTGGACTTGCCCGCGCCGTTCTCGCCGCAGATGGCGTGCACCTCACCGGGCGCCACGGTGAGCGAGACGTCGGAGAGCGCCCGGACGCCCGGGAACGTCTTGACGATGGAGCGCATCTCCAGGATGGGCGCCCCCACGTCCCCCCTGTCCCCGCTGTCTGGGCTGTCTGGGCTGTTCACTTCAGGTCACTCGCCTTGATGTAGCCCGAGTCGACCAGCACCGACCGGTAGTTGGACTTGTCGACGCTGACCGGGTTGAGGAGGAAGGCCGGCACGACCTTCTTCTCGTTGTCGTAGGTCTTGGTGTCGTTGACCTGGGGCGTCTTGCCGGTGAGCACCGCGTCGGCCATCTGCACGGCCTGCTTGGCCAGCGCCCGGGTGTCCTTGTAGACGGTCTGGGCCTGGTCCCCGGCGATGATGGACTTCACGGACGCGACCTCGGCGTCCTGCCCGGTGACGACCGGGTACGGCTTGGCGGCGGTGCCGTAGCCGCCGGAGCGCAGGGCGGAGAGGATGCCGATGGAGATCCCGTCGTACGGGGAGAGGACGGCGTCCACCCGCTCGTTGGAGTACGCCTTGGTCAGCAGGTCGTCCATGCGCTTCTGCGCGGTGGCGCCGTCCCAGCGGAGGGTGGTCACCTGGTTGAGCCGGGTCTGGCCGCTGCGGACGACGAGCTGCTTCTTGTCGATGTAGGGCTGGAGGGTCTTCAGGGCGCCCTGGAAGAAGTAGCGGGTGTTGTTGTCGTCGGGCGAGCCGGCGAACAGCTCGATGTTGAAGGCCTTGCCGCCCTGGGCGTTCTTGAGGCCCAGCTTGTCGACGATGTACGTCGCCTGGAGCACGCCGACCTTCTCGTTGTCGAAGGAGGCGTAGTAGTCGACGTTGGGGGAGCCGAGGATGAGGCGGTCGTAGGAGATCACCTTGATGTGCTGGTCGGCGGCCTGCTTGAGGACGTCGCTGAGGGCGCGGCCGTCGATCGCCGCGATCACCAGGGCGTCCACCCCCTTGGTGATCATGTTCTCGACCTGGGCGACCTGCTGGTCGACGCTGTCCTCGCCGTACTGGAGGTCGGTCTTGTAGCCGAGCGCCCGGAACTGCTGGGCCATGTTGTTCCCGTCGGCGATCCAGCGCTCGGAGGACTTGGTCGGCATGGCGATGCCGATCGTGGCCCCCTTGCCGCCCTTGGGCGTCGCCTTGCCACCGCCCTCGCTGTCCTGTCCGCAGGCGGTGAGGGCGAGAGCGAGGGCTCCCGCGACGAGGGCGAGGGCGACTGGTCGGGTGCGGCGCATGGTCATCAGTCCTTCGGGTTCGCGGGGAAGCGGTTCAGGGAGCCGGGAAGGCGGGAGCCGAGCGGGGACATACCACCGTCGGCGCCGAGGCGGGCGAGCAGGTCGAGGACGAGCCGGCCCCGGCGGACCCGCTCGCGGGCGGTCTGCAGGGCGAGGTCGCGCAGATGGGCGCCGTAGGGGTAGATGCCGGGCGCCCTGGAGAGGCCGAACTTGAGGTAGAGCGGGGCGGCTCGGCGGATCAGCTCGGCCGCCTCGTACATCCGCACATAGCCGCCGAGGTCGTCGGGCGCCTCGATGTAGAGGTCGATGGGCACCCCGGAGACGCGCCTGACCTCGGTGAAGTGGGCGGCCGTCAGATCGGAGGGGACGTTGACGGAGTCGGCGCCCAGCCGCTCGTAGACGGCGACGGACGCCGGGTTGACCGGGCCGATCAGCGCGGAGACCTTGAGGGTGGTCCCGGCCGGCAGCAGGCCGCTCTCGCGCATCCGGTGCAGGCTCCACAGCACGCCCTCGTCCGCCACGAGCAGACAGCGCACTCCCAGCTCGGCGGCGCGCAGGGCGTCCTCGACGCATCCGGCCAGCGCGTCGTGGCCCCGGGCGCGCAGCCCCGCGCCGCCCGAGTCGGTACGGACGGAGGCCCCGGCGTCCCAGGTGCCGCGCGGCCCGGTGAACAGGCAGAGCTCGATGTCGCGTTCGGCGCAGCCCTCCACCATCTCGGTGATCTCTGCGTCGGAGAGCATCCACACACCGCTGCCCTGGCTGACGCGGTGCACGGGCACATCGAGGCGGGAGGCCTCCTTCAGGACGACGCCGAGCGCCTCGGGGCCCTCCACGGAGGGGATCTCGGTGCGCCAGGTGCCCCCGTCGGGGAACGTGTGCGGGGAGGAGTCGGCGGGGTTGCCCCGGGGCGCGCCCAGACCC
>NZ_JBJHPC010000235.1:0-10549 GCF_045257485.1 Streptomyces sp. YS-3
CGCCCGGCTCACCTCCTTCGTGGGGCGCGAGGCCGACATCGAGGCGATCCGGGGGGATCTGGGCGCCGCGCGTCTGGTGACGCTGCTCGGGCCCGGCGGGGCGGGCAAGACCCGGCTCTCCCAGGAGGCCGCCGAGGCCGTCGGCGCGGCCGGGGACGGCTGGCCCGACGGGGTGTGGCTGGCCGAGCTCGCCCCGGTGACCGACCCGGCGGCCGTGCCCGCCGCCGTCCTCACCTCGGTCGGCGCCCGCGAGACCGTGCTGCACGGCGCCGGCGCCGAGGAGCTGAGGGCCGCCGACCGCACCGCGGGCGACCCGCTGGCCCATCTCGCCACGCACTGCGAGCGCCGCCGGATGCTGCTGCTCCTGGACAACTGCGAGCATGTGATCGACGCCGCCGCCGCGCTCGCCGAGCATCTGCTCGCCCGCTGCCCGGGGCTGACCATCCTCGCCACCAGCCGGGAGCCGCTGGGCGTGCCGGGCGAGGTGGTGCGGCCGGTGGAGCCGCTGCCGGGGCCGGTGGCGCTGCGGCTGCTCGCGGACCGGGGGGCCGCGGCGCGGCCGGGGTTCCGGGTGGAGGACGACCCGGGGGCCGCCGCCGAGATCTGCCGCCGCCTGGACGGTCTGCCGCTGGCGGTGGAGCTCGCCGCGGCCCGCCTGCGGATGCTGACGCCGCGTCAGATTGCGGACCGGCTCGACGACCGCTTCCGCCTGCTGACCAGCGGCAGCCGGACCGTACTGCCGCGTCAGCAGACCCTGCGCGCGGTCGTCGACTGGTCCTGGGACCTGCTGGAGGACCCCGAGCGCACGGTGCTGCGCCGGCTCTCCGTCTTCGCGGGCGGCTGCGTCCTGGCGGCGGCCGAGGCGGTCTGCGCGGACGGCGAGGGCGTCGCCGCCCGCGACGTCGCCCCGCTCCTGGGCTCCCTCGTCGACAAGTCGCTGGTGGTCGCCGCGCCCGGGGACAGCGGCGAGATGCGCTACCGGCTCCTGGAGACGGTGGCCGAGTACGCCGCCGAACGCCTCGACGACGCGGGCGACCGGGGCCCCACCGAACGCCGCCACCTGGTGCACTACCGCGAGCTGGCCCGGACCACCGACCCCGAGCTGCGCGGGCGGGGCCAGCGCGCCGCGGTCGAGCTCCTGGAGCGGGAGTACGAGAACCTGCGCACCGCGCTGCGCCGGGCCGTTGACCTCGCCGACGAGCAGGAGGCGCTGTGCATGGTGCACGCGCTCTCCTCGTACTGGCACATGCGCGATCTGCGCGCCGAGTCCCGCCGCTGGGCCGGGGCCGCGGCGGAGCTCGGCCCCGACCCGTTCGCGCCGCCCGCCGAGCCCGCGCCCCCGGTCTTCGCGCGCTGCACCGACAGCCCGCCGCCCATGGAGCCCGAGGTGCTCCAGGAGGCCCGGCGCGGGGTGCGGCTGTTCCTGCTGGCCTCGATGGACCACACCGGCGACGACTGGACGACGCCCGAGGCGGAGCAGCGGCTGCGCGCCATCGTGGGCGCCTACCGGCCGGGGCTGCCGCAGACCTGCCGGATGCCCGGCGCGCTCTGGTTCTTCCCGGTGATCATGACCAGCGACGCCCAGGCGCTCAGGGAGCTGCTGGACGCGACGGTCACGGCCTGTGAGGAGTTCGGTTACGAGTGGGAGCTCGCCAACGCCCTGCAGATACGGGCCAACGTCCTCGCCAACCGCGGCGACTGGGCCGGTGAGGCCACCCGGGACGCCGAGGCGGGGCTGGACATCTTCCGCCGCCTCGGCGACGACTGGGGCGCCGCCGAGGCGCTGTCGGCGCGCGGCGAGGCCCGGGAGCGGCGCGGGGAGTACGCGCTGGCGGGCGAGGACTACAGCGAGGCCGTCCGGTACGCCGAACGGCTCGGCGCCCAGGGGCAGGTGTCGCTCCTGAAGGCGCGGCTCGCCTCGGTGCTGCTGGAGACCGGCGAGGGCGAGCGGGGCGAGGCGATGCTGCGCGAGATCGTCACCGCGGGCCGCCAGGCGGGGTACGAGGCGCAGCCCGCCGCCCGGATGTTCCTGGCGATGTGGCTGGGCCGCACCGGGCGCCTGGCTGAGGCACACGAGCAGATCGCGCTGATGCTGGAGGAGTTCATGGCCAGCAACCTCGCGCTCTTCGAGGGCTTCGTGATCGGCATCCGGGCCTGGCTGGAGAACATGGAGGGCGCCTACGACAAGGCCCTGGTGGACTCCCGTACGGCGCTCGCCCGTTCCGTGGCGCCGATGGCCCTGGTGGTCGCGCCCCAGATGGTCCCGGTGCACCTGCTCTCCGTTGCCTGGGCGTGGGCCGGACCGGCGGAGCCCGGTGCGCGGGCCGCCCATGACGCCGCGCGGCTGATCGGGGCGCACGACACCCTGATGCCGGCGATCCACTACGCCTCCTCGATGGAGGTGGAGGTACGGCAGACGGTGGAGGCGCTGGTCCGCCCGCTGCTCGACGAGGCAGCCTACGCCGCCGCGTACGCCGAGGGCGGCGGCCTCTCTCTGGAGGAGGCCGCCGCCCTGGCGCAGGGGGAGCTGGACTGACGTCCCGTCACCGTCACGTCCGCTTGCGGAACTTGGCGACCGCGAGCGGGGCCGTCACCACGGTGATCGCCACCGCCCAGCCCAGCGTCATCAGCGCCGAGTGGGCCACCGGGCCGCCGTTGACCAGGTTGCGGGCGGCGTCCGCGAGGTTGGAGAGCGGGTTGTAGTCCGTGAAGGTCTGCAGCCAGCCCGGCATGGTGGTCGGCTTGGCGAAGATCGACGAGCCGAACTGCAGCGGCATCAGCACGAGCATCGCCACTCCCTGGACGGCCTGCGCCGTCTTCATGGTGAGACCCAGCAGGATGAAGATCCACATCAGCGAGGCGCCGAACACCAGCGACAGGCCGACCGCCGCGAGCAGTTCGAAGACGGAGGTGTGGATGGACAGTCCGAGGATGAAGCCCATGATCAGCAGGATCGTGGTGGCGACGATCATGCGGCCGATCTCCACCACGATCTTGGCTATCAGCACCGACGACCGGGCGATGGGCATGGTCCGGAACCGGTCCATCACCCCCTTCTTGAAGTCGTCGTTGATGCCGGTGCCGACCGCCATCGCGATGTTCAGGCCCTGCATCGCCATCAGGCCCGGGATCAGGTAGTTGACGTACGCGTCCTGGTTGCCCTTGCCGGAGACCGCGCCGCCGAACACGTACACGAACAGCAGGGTGAAGATGATCGGCATGAACACGGCGTCGAACATCGACTCCGGGTCCTGCTTGATCTGGAGCGCGTTGCGGCGCACCAGGGCGCCGATGTGCCGCAGATTGGCGCGCGGCCCGATCCGGCCGTCGGCGTCCATGACGGGCGGGCGGATGCCGGTGGGCTGCTTCGCGGGGGCCGCCTGGGCGGTGGTGGCGGTGCTCATGCCGCGACCTCCTCGGTCGTGTCGTCGCTCTCGGAGTCCTGGAGGGTGGGCTTCTGGCCGGTGATGGCCAGGAACACCTCGTCCAGGCTGGGCAGATGGGTGCCGATGTGGGCGATGCCGTAGCCGCGGGCGCCCAGCAGGCCGACCACGGCGGTCAGCTGCTCGTCGCTGAGGATCGGCACGTTCAGCAGGCCCTCGTCGGGGACCGCCTGGGTGCCGGAGACCCCGTCGAGACCGGCCTCGGTGATGGCCCGGGCCATCGCGCCGAGCTGCGCCGGGTCGGCGGGACGGATCTGGAGCGTCCGGCCGCCGACCTTCGCCTTCAGCTCGTTGATGCCGCCGTTGGCGACGACCTTGCCGCGGTCGATGACCGTCAGCTCGCTCGCCAGCTGCTCGGCCTCCTCCATGTACTGGGTGGTGAGCAGCACGGTGGCGCCCTCGGCCACCATCCGCTGGACCTCGTCCCACACCTCGTTGCGGGTGCGCGGGTCCAGGCCCGTGGTCGGCTCGTCCAGGTAGAGCACGGCCGGCTTGCCGATCATCGAGGCCGCGAGGTCGAGCCGGCGGCGCATACCGCCCGAGTAGTTCATCGCGGGCCGCTTCGCCGCCTCGGTGAGCGAGAAGCGCTCCAGGAGCTCGTCGGCGCGGGCCCGGGCGTCCCTGCGGGACAGATCGAGCAGCCGCCCGATCATGTACAGGTTCTCCCAGCCGGACAGCTTCTCGTCCACCGAGGCGTACTGCCCGGTGAGGCCTATGGTGCGGCGCAGCTGGCGGGGCTGGCGCACCACGTCGTAGCCGGCGACGTGGGCGGTGCCGGCGTCCGGCACGATCAGGGTGGACAGGCAGCGGACGAGGGTGGTCTTGCCGGCGCCGTTGGGACCCAGGACTCCGAGGACCGTGCCCTCGCGTACGTCCAGGTCCACGCCGTCCAGCGCCTTGGTGTCGCCGAAGTGCTTCACCAGTCCCCGCACCGTGACGGCGTTGGCCGCGCCGCCTTCGGGGTTGTCGTCGATTCGCGTCATGCCCTCAAGGTGCCAGGCCCCACCGACAATCCACCGACATCCCGCCGACAGACGCCCGCGGACGCCGACAGCCCGCCGACAGGAGATGCCGACGGGCTGCCCGATCTCTTAAGTGCGCCGGAAACGCGTGTTCAGCCCCGCCCGCTCCACCGGGGAACGGTCACGGGCTCGCGCCTCCTAGTGGAACGTGTGCTCCTCGGCGGGGAACCGGGCCCCGATCACCTCGTCGGCGAACGCCTTCGCCGCGTCGCCGAGGACGCCGCGCACATTGGCGTACTGCTTGGTGAACCGCGGCACCTTCCCGCCGGTGAGCCCGACCATGTCGGTGTACACCAGCACCTGCGCGTCGCACGACACGCCCGCGCCGATCCCGACCGTCGGGATGTGCAGCGAGCGCGTGATCTCGGCGGCCACCTCCGCCGGGACGAGCTCCAGCACCACCGCGAACGCGCCCGCCGACTCCGCGGCCTTGGCGTCCCGCAGCAGCTGGTGCGCGGCCTCGTCGGAGCGGCCCTGCACCCGGTAGCCCATGGCGTTCACGGACTGCGGGGTCAGGCCCAGGTGGGCCATGACCGGGATGCCGGACTGTACGAGCAGCTCCGTCTGGGCCAGCGAGCGCTCGCCGCCCTCCAGCTTGACGGCCCCGACGCCCGCCTCCTTGACCAGGCGGGTGGCGCTGCGGAGCGCCTGCACCGGGCCCTCCTGGTAGGTGCCGAACGGCAGGTCCGCGACGACGAGGGCGCGCCTGGTGCCCCGGACGACCGCGGCGGAGAGCATGGCGATCTCGTCGAGCGTGACCGGGACGGTCGTCTCGTAACCGAGGTGGCAGTTGCCCATCGAGTCGCCCACGAGCAGGACCGGGATGCCGGCCTCGTCGAAGACGGAGGCGGTCATCGCGTCGTACGCGGTGAGCATGGGCCACTTCTCGCCCCGCGCCTTGGCGGCGGCGATGTCGTGGATGGTGACGCGGCGCGTGGACGTGCCCCCGTACAGCGCCTTGCTGCTGTCGGAACGTTCTGCGGGCGGATTCTGCGCAGCCTTGATCTGTTGCGTCATCGCAACGGCTCCTGTTCGTCATCTCGAAGCGCCCTGACGGCGTCTCCGGACCACTTCCATGGTGGCATCCCACCCCCGCCGACGGGAAGTGGGTGCCAGGGTCACGTAATTGGATGAGCTTTAAACCACTCTGGGCCGCAAATATGCGCGTTTTGTCACAGCCACCCCCCTGGCCGTGACCCGTGGGAACCCGGCGCGGCGTGCGGTCGTCATCGAGGCAGTACGACAGCAGGGAAAGGCACCCTTCATCGCCTAGGGTCATCGGGGCGACGGTGTGCGAACGGCAAGGCAGTGAGGACAGCGGTATGACGCGGGCGTACGTGGCGGAGACGGGGAGCGGCAGCGCGGAGGGCGAGCGCTCCGGATCCCGGGTCCGGCGCCTGCTGGACGGCTGGCGCAACGATCCCGGCATCTGGCGGCGCGGCCTGGTCCTGGCCGGGGCAGCGGTGCTGATCGCCCTGGTCATGCTGGTGCATGCCAAGATCCCCAACCGAATCGGCAACCTGGGCAGCCTCACGGAAACCTTCCTGCCGTGGCTGGGTCTGTTCGTCCCGGTGCTCCTCGGCCTCGCCCTGTGGCGCCGCTCGGCGACCGCGCTGATCGCCCTGGTCCTGCCGGCGGTGGTCTGGCTGAACCTCTTCGGCGGACTGCTCACCGACAAGGAGAGCAAGGGCGGCAACCTGGTCGTCGCCACCCACAACGTGAACGCCGACAACCCCGACCCGGCCGGCACCGCCCGCGACCTCATCGCCTCCGGCGCCGACGTCCTCGCCCTGGAGGAGCTGCCCGGCGGCAGCGTCGGCGCGTACGAGAAGGCGCTCGCCGGGGCCTATCCGCACCACTCGGTGCAGGGCACGGTGGGCCTGTGGTCCCGGTTCCCGCTGAGCGACGCCGAGCCGGTCGACATCAAGATGGGCTGGACCCGCGCCATGCGGGCCACCGTGAGCACCCCGGCCGGCCAGGTGAAGGTGTACGTGGCGCACATGCCCTCGGTCCGGGTGAAGCTGAGCGCCGGGTTCACCGCGCGCCAGCGGGACGCCAGCGCGGACGCCCTCGGCGACGCCATCGCGGGCGAGCCGCTGAAGAAGGTGGTCCTGCTCGGCGACCTCAACGGCACCATGAACGACCGCGCCCTGAACAACATCACCTCGCAGATGCGCTCCACCCAGGGCGCGGCGGGCAACGGCTTCGGCTTCACCTGGCCCGCGTCGTTCCCGATGGCCCGGATCGACCAGATCATGGTCAAGGGCGTCGAGCCCAAGTCCTCGTGGACGCTGGGCCGCACCCCCAGCGACCACCTGCCGATCGCCGCCCGGCTCAAGATCTGAGCGGCGCCCCCCCCGGGGTCAGACCGCCTCGCGCCAGCGGTTGGTGATCGGCAGCCGCCGGTCCTTGCCGAAGCCCTTCGCGGAGATCTTGGTGCCCGGCGGGTACTGCCGCCGCTTGTACTCGGCGGCGTCCACCAGCCGCAGCGTCCTCGCCACCAGCTCCGCGTCGAACCCGGCCGCCACGATCGCCTCGCGGCCCTGGTCGCGGTCGACGTACAGGGACAGGATCGCGTCCAGGACCGGATAGTCCGGCAGCGAGTCCGTGTCGACCTGCCCCGGGCGCAGCTCGGCGCTGGGCGGCTTGCTGATCGAGTTCTCCGGGACGGGCGCGACCTCGCCCCGCTCCCGCGCCGCCCTGTTGCGCCACCGGGCGAGGCGGAAGACGGTCGTCTTGTAGACGTCCTTGATCGGCCCGTACCCGCCGACGGAGTCGCCGTACAGCGTCGAGTACCCCACCGCCAGCTCGGACTTGTTGCCCGGCGCGAGGACCAGGTGCCCCTCCTGGTTGGAGATCGCCATCAGCATGGTGCCGCGCAGCCGCGACTGGAGGTTCTCCTCGGCGAGCCCGGTCAGGCCCAGTGAGGTCATGTACGCGCTGAACATCGGCTCGATGCTCACCGTGCGCAGGTTCAGACCGGTGCGCCGGGCCAGCTCGGCCGCGTCGCCCTTGGAGTGCTCGGAGGAGTACGGGGACGGCATCGACACGCCGTACACGTTCTCCGCGCCCACCGCGTCGCAGGCGATCACGGCGACCAGCGCCGAGTCGATACCGCCGGACAGCCCGATCAGTACGGACCGGAAGCCGTTCTTGACGACATAGGCGCGCAGCCCGGTGACCAGCGCCGAGTAGACCTCCGCGTCGTCGTCGAGCCGCTCCGCCTGCCCGCCGGTGTGCTCCGGCTCGTACGCGGCGACGGGCTCGCCCGACAGCGTCACGTGCTCGATCCGCAGACCGTCGTCGACCGTCCCGGACGGGACCGGGCCCGCCGCCGGCAGCTCCAGATCGAGCAGCACACAGTCCTCGGTGAACTGCGGGGCGCGGGCGACGACCTCGCCCTCCCGGTCGACCACGATCGAGTCGCCGTCGAAGACCAGGTCGTCCTGACCGCCCGTCATCGCCAGATAGGCGGTGGTGCACCCGGCCTCCCGGGCGCGCCTGCGGACCAGCTCCAGACGGGTGTCGTCCTTGTTCCGCTCGTAGGGGGAGGCGTTGATGGAGAGCAGGAGCCCGGCCCCTGCGGAGCGGGTGGCCGGGACCCGGCCGCCGTCCTGCCAGAGGTCCTCGCAGATGGCGAGCGCCACGTCCACACCGCGGACCCGGATCACCGGCAGGGTGTCGCCCGGCACGAAGTAGCGGAACTCGTCGAAGACGCCGTAGTTGGGCAGATGGTGCTTGGCGTACCGGAGCACGACCTCGCCCCGGTGCAGCACCGCGCCCCCGTTGCGCGGGGCGCCCGCGGGCTGGCCGTAGCGGGGGCGCGCCTCGGACCGGTCCAGATAGCCGACGACCACCGGCAGCTCGCCCAGGCCCTCGGCGGCCAGCCGCGCCGCCAGCCCGGTCAGCGCCTGCCGGGACGCCTCGACGAACGAGGACCGCAGCGCCAGGTCCTCCACGGGGTAGCCGGTCAGCATCATCTCGGGGAAGGCGGCGAGGTGCGCCCCCTGCTCGGCGCAGTGCCGGGTCCGGCGCACGATGGCCTCGGCGTTCTGGGCGATGTCGCCGACGGTCGAGTCGATCTGATTCAGAGCGAGACGTAGTTGAGGCACCCCGCCAGTGTAATCGTCAAAGCGACGCGATGGGGGGTGGAGCGCGGCGCGGCGCCCCGCTCCCTCCCCCTCACCGGCCTACTTCCGGTAGCCCAGGACCGTCATCATCCCGGCCTCCGAGTGGTAGACGTTGTGGCAGTGGACCATCCACAGCCCCGGGTTGTCCGCGTCGAAGTCCACGGTCAGCGTCTTCCCCGGCAGGACCAGGGCCGTGTCCTTGCGGGCCCCGCCCGCGCCGCCCGCCAGCGCGAAAGTGTGGCCGTGCAGATGCACGGGATGCCACATCGCGGTCGTGTTGGCGAAGACCAGCCGCACCCGCTCACCGGCGCGGACCGGGTGCCGTGCGTCCGGGCGGTAGGGCTGCCCGTCGAAGGCCCAGTCGTACTTCGCCATCCCGCCGGTCAGCGTCAGCCTCACCGTCCGGTCGGGCGTCTTCGCGGGCAGCGCCACGGACGCGTCCGGCGCGAGCCGGTCGGCCGTGAGCAGCCGCCCGGTGAGCTCCTTGGGGCGTACGGAGGCGTCGGGCGCGGCCCCGCCGCCGGTGCGCAGTACCGCGAGCGCCCCCGCGTCCTTCCCCTCGGCCCGCGCCACCAGCGGGAACACCCCGTCGCCCGCCGTGACCAGCACGTCGTACCGCTCGCCCATACCGATCAGCAGCGCGTCCGCCGGGGTGTGCCGGACCGGGAAGCCGTCCGCATGGGTCACGGTCAGCTCATGGCCGCCGAGCGCCACCCGGAAGGCGGTGTCGCCGCCCGCGTTGACGATCCGCAGCCGGATGCGCTCGCCCGGCCTGGCCGTGAAGGAGGAAGGGGCCTGCGGGGTGCGGCCGTTGACGAGGTGGTGCGGATACGCGACGTCGCCCGCGTCGCCGCCCAGCAGCGGGCTGGTGGCGCCCATGAGCATGCGGGAGGGGCCGGCGGGGCCCGTCGGGCGGGGCGCCGCCGCCGTCCCGGGCACGCCGTGGCCGGAGTGGTCCATGCCGCCCATGCCGCCCATGCCGTCTGCGCCACCGGTGCCGTCCCCGCTGTCCCCGGGGGCGCCGCCCATCCCGGCGCGCAGCTCCGCGAGGACCGCGTCCGGGGTGGAGCCGTCCACCCCGTCGACCCAGTCGTCGAGCACCACGACCCACTCCCGGTCGTAGCCCAGCGGCTCCTTCGGGTCCTCGACGATCAGCGGGGCGTAGAGCCCCCGGTCCTGCTGGACGCCGGAGTGCGGGTGGAACCAGTAGGTGCCGGGGTGGGTGACGGCGAACCGGTAGGCGAAGGACGCGCCGGGCGCGACGGGCCGCTGGGTCAGGCCCGGTACGCCGTCCATGTCGTTGCGCAGGGCGAGGCCGTGCCAGTGCAGTGAGGTCGGCTCGGGGAGGTGGTTGGCGAGGGTCACCGCGAGCGTGTCACCCGCGGTGACCCGCACCTCCTGCCCCGGCAGCCGGTCGCCGTACGCCCAGGACCGGACCGTACGGCCGCCCAGGTCGAGCGGGGTCGCGGTGGCGGTGAGCCGGACGTCGCGGACGCGACCGGAGCCGCGCCGGGCCTCGGCGGCGACGACCTCGGGCCCGGCCGGGTCGACGAAGCCGCCGGGGGCCGCCGACGGCCCGGCGCCGTGGGCCGTGCCGTGGTCCATGCCGTCCATGGAGCCGGATCCCGAGCAGGCGGCGAGCAGGGCGCCGCCCGCGACGGCGGTGGTGGCGCCGAGCACGGCGCGTCGGGTGGGGTGTGCGGACATGACGGGGTGCACCTCGTGGTGTGGGTGTGCGAACGGGTAGGGGCGCGTCTCCTGCTTCGCGCGCTCCTACTGGCGCAGTACCGACAAGGCGGCGACGGAACTCCCGTAGGGAGGGGGAGGATCGGGCCACCGGGGCCGCGGAGTCCGGCCGCGCGCGACGGCCGCGCCGGACGTCCGCCCGCGCGCCGACACCAGCCGTGCGGCGAGCAGGGCGAGGCCCCACACCCCGAGCACCGCGAGACACACG
>NZ_JBJHPC010000236.1:0-10529 GCF_045257485.1 Streptomyces sp. YS-3
GGCGCGGACGCTGGGGGAGCGGTCGCCCACCAGGGCGAGGCGGGCGGGCGAGGAGTTCTGGGACTCAGGCATGCGGCCATCCTGGACCGGTAGCCGAGTACAGCGCCAACGATGATCTCTGACCCTTCCATTAGTGATACTGATGGGCATGGATCCGCATCTTCTGCGCACCTTCGTGGCTGTGGCCCGCTGCGGCTCGTTCTCCCAGGCGGCCCGTGACCTGGGCTACACGCAGTCGGCGGTATCCCAGCACATCGCCGCACTCGAGGGCGACCTCGGAGCGGTCCTCCTGCAACGGCGCCCGGTCGCCCCGACAGATATCGGCGTCCGGCTGCTCGAGCACGCCGGGCCGCTGCTGCTGCGACTGGACGCCGCCCGCGCGGACATCACGCGCCTGACCGCAGCGCCTGCCGCCCACCTCGTCATCGGGGTCTCGCCGCTGGCCATGACGTCACGGCTCGCCAGGGCGCTTGCCGGCGTGCGGCAAGCGCAGCCCCGCTTGGAGGTGACGGTGCGGGTCCTGAGCCGCGAGGCAGTCACCCGCGACGTCGCGACCGCCGCTGTGGACCTCGGCCTGGTCGACGGCATGGCCGCCCCCAACGACCCGCTCCACCTCCCCGAAGTCGGACCACTCACCGTGAGGCCCGTCACCGAACAGCCGCTCGCCGTGGCACTGCCTGCCCGGCACCCGCTCGCCACCCGCGCCGGACTTCGCCTGGTCGACCTCGCCGACGCCCGATGGATCGATGCCCCCGACACCGCTGTCCCGCTCGCACAGTTGCGCATCACCAGCGGATCCGACGGCTACCGCGCGTCCCTGCGCTACGAAGGAAACGACGTGCGCGGCCTCATCGTACTCACCGCCACAGGACATGGACTCGCCCTGCTTCCCCAGCCGGTGATCGACGGTATACCCGGCATCAGCGCGGTCCCTGTCTCCACGCCGCGACTGGTACACCGCACAGAAGTCCTGCACAGTGACATGCCGGACGGTCCCCGCGCGCTCCTCGCAGCAGCCCTCATAGCGGCCACCGAATGACTACGACGAAGCCCCTCCACATGGCGCCAGGCCGCCCTCACGGCATGGCATTCGGACAAATCCAATACCTCACTCCACGCACCCGGATGTAGAGCTACGCGAGTCCCGGCAGCGGAATCTTATGAGGCCGGAGCGATGGCGGTGGGTGCTTGGAGCGCTGTACGGTTGCTGTGTTCGTGTGCGACCAAAAGTTTGAGGACTGAGGAGGTGGGGTTGATGACCGCGCTCAGGGCCACCGTGTCCAGCGCCCGGATCTCTCTCACGTCCGGGGCTGTGGCCTGACCCTCATACCTGCCCCGCTGAGAACGTGAGCTCGCGGGCCGTCACACGCGAACCTCTCCCGAAACGGATCTTGCATCGTCATGGGCAACTCCTGGATCACGCGCGCCGAAACCAGCGCCGACATCCCTGCCATCCGCGACATCCATCTCGCCGCCTTCCCCACCGCGCTGGAGGCCGACCTCGTTGACGCGCTGCGCGCCGACCCGACCGCCTGGATCGAAGGACTGTCCCTCGTAGCAGCGGACGAGGCCGGCCGTCCGGTGGGCTACGCCCTGCTGACCCGCTGCCACATCGGCACCACACCGGCCCTGTGTCTGGCGCCGTGCGCCGTCCACCCACAATGGCAGCGGACCGGTGCGGGCACCGCGGCCGTCCGCGCGGCCCTGACCGCGGCAAAGTCGCTGGGCGAACACCATGTGGTCGTCCTCGGACACCCCTCGTACTATCCCCGGTTCGGATTCGTCCGTGCCTCGCTCCACGGCATCACGGTGAGCTTCGACGTTCCGGACGAAGCCCTGATGGCACTCAGCCTCGACGCCGACCATCCCCTCCCCAGCGGAACCGTCCACTACGCCGCAGCGTTCAGCATCTGACCCGGCCTGTGCCGCAGGGGAACGGCTTCCCGGGGCAAGGCCGCGCGCCAGGAGGCGGACTGGGTCCGCTCCCTGGCGCACGACGTCGATTCAGATGCGGCCGAGGGCTCGGGTGATCCAGCCGGCGTCGCGCCACTGAGCGGTGTGGAGGGTGCCGCGGGCGTCGATGACCTTGGGGCTGTTGGTGCGGGCGGCGAGTCGCTTGGGGTCGATGTGGGAGAACTGGTGCCACTCGGTGAGGTGCAGGAGGAGGTCGGCGTCGTCGGCGGCGGCGATGGGGTCCTCGACGTAGTCGAGTTCGGGGTGGAGCTTGCGGGCGTTGTCGAGGGCCTTGGGGTCGGTGACGGTGACGGTCGCGCCGAGGTCGTGGAGGGCCTGGGCGACGGCGAGGGCGGGCGAGTCGCGGATGTCGTCGGTCTCGGGCTTGAAAGCGGCGCCCCAGACGGTGATCCGCTTGCCGCGCAGGTCGGTGCCGAGTTCGGCGAGGGTGAGGTCGATGACGCGCTGGCGGCGGCGGGCGTTGACCGCGGCGGCTTCGCGGAGGATCCCGACGGCCTCGTCGGCGTCGAGTTCGTCGGCGCGGGTGATGAAGCCGCGGAGGTCCTTGGGCAGGCAGCCGCCCCCGAAGCCGAGGCCGGGACGCATGCCGCAGCGGCCGATGCGGATGTCGTGGGCGAGGATGTCAGCGAGTTCGGCGACGTTGGCGCCGGACTTCTCGCAGACCTCGGCCATCGCGTTGATGAAGGAGATCTTGGTGGCGAGGAAGGAGTTCGCGGCGCCCTTGGCGAGCTCGGCGGTGGCCCAGTCCGTGACGATCGTCGGCCTCCCCGACTCGATGATCTTGCCGAACGCCTGCCGCAGCAGGGCCTCGGCCCAGGAATGCTCGGTGTTGAAGCCGAGGACGAGCCGGTCGGGTCGCAGGGTGTCCTCGACCGCGAACGACTCGCGAAGGAACTCCGGGTTCCAGGCCACCTCGATGAGGTCCCCGGCGGGAGCGTGTTTGCGCAGGAGTTCGGCGACGCGAGGTGCGGTGCCGACGGGGACGGTGGACTTAACCGCCACGACTGCCGGGCGGGTCAGGCCGGGGGCCAGCTTGGTGACGGCGTCGAAGAGGTGAGTGAGGTCGTAGGCGTCGCTGCCGGGCTGCTGCGGGGTGCCGACGCCGATGAAGTGCAGGTCGGCGAACTCGGCGGCCTCGGCGTAGGAGGCGGTGAACTTCAGCCGGCCCGACGCGGTGTGTTTCGTGAGGAGGTCGTCCAGGTCTCGTTCGAAGAACGGGGCCTTGCCGGTGTTGAGGGTGTGGACCTTGTCGATGTCGGAGTCCATGCCCAGGACCTCGTGGCCGAGTTCGGCCATGCAGGCGGCGTGGGTGGCTCCGAGGTAGCCGCATCCGATCACGGTCATCTTCATGAGCGGGGTGTCCCTTCGGGTGGGGCCGCCGGCGGCGGCCCCACCCTTGCCCCGTCCGGAAGGGCGGGGTGATCAGGAGGGCCTGGCGGCCAGATAGCGGTGGATCCCGTCCCGGATGAACGGCGGGATCGTGAGGATGTCGAGGTGCTCGGGGGCGAAGAACTGGAGTTTGACCCCCTCGGCGAGAGGCAGCGCTGTCTCGTCGCCGTCCCAGGAGCCGGCGAAGAAGGTGATGATCTGTCCGGAGCCGTGCTCGTCGCGGATCTCGAACAGTTCGGTCAGGTTCGAGGCGGTGAGGCCGGCTTCCTCGTCGAGCTCGCGGACGATCGCGTCAGCCGGGGACTCGCCGGGGTCGCATCCGCCTCCTAGGACGGACCAGTGGTTGGCCCAGGCGATGTTCGGCAAGTCGTCGCGGAGGTGGAGGAGGAGTTCGCCGCGACGGTTGGAGATGATCGCGATGGCTCCGCGGGCGGCGGTCGGCTCCCCGGTGGCGGTGGTCTCGTAGCGCATCCCCTCACCGTAGTAACGGAGTTGGGGATCATGCGGCAGCCCTCACCGTCTGGTCCGAAAACCAGGCGGCTGCCATGAGGGCCTGCATGCGGGTGCGGTCGAACCGTCCGCCGGGCTTCAGACCCCCCCTCGAGGAGGGGACGGAATGCAGACGGGGCGTCGCTAAGGGCCATGCGGATCTGCGTATCGGCCCAGCCGGCGAGGTTGCCGTTGAGCCAGGAGGGGACCGGGGAGGCGAAGCCGAGCTTGTCCCGGCTGCCCCAGACCTCGCGGGGCAGGCCGAGGGCCTTGGCGGCATCCCGCAGGATCCGCTTGCCCTGGGCTGGGTCGGTGATCTTGTGGTCGACGGGCAACCGGTAGGAGAGCTCGACCAGGTCGCGGGCGAGGTAGGGGGACCGGCGTTCGAGCGCGTAGGCGGAGGCGAGTTTGTCGCTGGTCATCACCAGCGGTCTCCAGGCCGTCGCCAGGTCCGCCAGGGTCAGGCCGCGGACGAGGTCCCCTCCCGCGCGGGCCATCGCGTCAGCCACGAGGTCGCGGACGCGGCCGTCGGGATCCGGCCCGCGCAGGATCAGCCGAGTGACCGCCTCGGCGGGGGCGAGGGGTTCGCCGGCGGTGTGCATGAGCTTGGCGGCCAGGGGTCGGTATGCCTCCAGCCCGGCGTTCAGGACGGCGTCGGGGCCGAAGAGGACGAGGGCCTGGCGGACGTAGCCCATGAGGAACTCGTCCGGGCCGAGGCCGCCGATCACGACGCGAAGGCCGAGGTCGGCAATCTTTCGGTAGGCCATGTGCTCGGAGAACGCGGACGCGTTGCCCATGGGGTAGTCCAGGGCCCGCATCATCTGCGGCAGGGCGGTGGTGAAGTCGACGTGGTCGGGCTCGACCACCACCAGCTCGGCCTTGATGTTCCGGGCGATGACCGCGGCCGTGGAGGACTCGTCCAGGCGGTCCTGGCCCGGGTAGCGGACGGTGACGCAGACCGGGGGCCGCATCAGGTAGGCCAGCACCGCCGAGTCCAGCCCGCCGGAGAGGAGGAGGGCGAAGTCGCGGGCCGGGGACCTGAGCGGGATCTGCTCGGCCAGGATCGTGGAGAACCTTGCCAGGGCCTCGTCGTAGGTGCCTGCGTAGGGGGACCGGTCCTCCAAGTGCCACCAGGTCATCTGGTCGATGGAGCCGGTGGTGACGTCGAAGGACAGCAGCGTGGCCGGGGCCAGCAGCTGGATGCCCTGGAACGGTGTGTCGACCCCGACGGGGGTCTCGATGGCGGTGACCTCCGGTCGTAAGACCAGCGGGGCTGGCCCGTAGCCGGTCAGCGTGGTGACCTCGGAGGCGAACGCGAGCCGGCCGCCGTCCAGGCGCCAGTAGAGCGGCTTCTCTCCGAGCCGGTCGCGGGCCAGGAACAGCTTCGCGGTCCGCGGGTCGTAGACGGCGAGGGCGAACATGCCGTCGAGGCCGTCCAGGCAGGACGGGCCGATCTTGGCCCAGGCCCGCAGCAGGAAGTGGGCGTCCGACTCGCGCTCGCTGATCTCGATGCCCCAGGCGGCGGCCTGCTGCCGCCAGTTGTAGATCTCCCCGTTAAAGGCCAGCAGGAGGCCGGTGTCCCGGTCGAGGTAGGGGCCGGGCATGGCCTGCGGGTCGACGATCAGGAGGGTGTTCATGGCCAGCACCGCCCGCCCGTCGCGGCTGGCGGCGTGCATGGTGCCGTCCGGGCCGCGGTAGTGCTGCGAGTCGCCCATCGCGGCGACGGTCTTCTCGTGCCGGATGGCGTCGCCTCCGGCCAGTCCTGCGATTCCGCACATCTGGTTCACCCCCGAGCGTGAAGTCGTGGTGCCTGGCGGCGGCCGCCGCCAGGAGCCGTTCCAGGCGTCCCGGCGGCGGCCTGTGCCCTCATCAGACCGGTCGGCGCCCCATGCCGGGTAGGGCTCGCAGGGGGGCTCACAACTCGCGAAACCGGTTCACTCAGGGTCCGCAGGGCAATACCCTCAGTGCCTCAGACGCGGGAGGGCATCCGACTTTCCGTGCCCCGCCGGAAGGCGTACGACTGAAAATGCCCAGTCGACGCGGCCGGCCCCATGGCGTTTCCTCGTCAGCGATTGCGGTTGCTGACCTGGTGAAAGAGGGGATTCGGGTGGCGTCGACCAGCCGTCGGAAGCGTCCGCCGAACGCGGATCTGGCCCGGCTCATCGAGACGTGCGGAGCGAGCCACAAGTCCCTGGCCCTGCGGGTCAACCAGCTCGCCCAGCAGGCAGGGGTGGTCACGGACTACTCGCATACCTCCATCGCGAACTGGTGCCAGCGGGGCATGATCCCCAAGTGGCCGGTGCCGATGTTCCTGGCCAAGGCGATCTCCGAACGGCTAGGCCGACCGGTGGCACTTGGTGAAATCGGAATGGCCGATGCGGAGACACCGGAAGCGGATGTGGGATTGGATTTCCCGCGGGACCGCGGCGATGCGGTCCGAGTGGCCACCTCGTTCTGGAGTTTCGTGAACCGCCGCGACTTCCTGACCGGATCCGGCTTCGCCGTGTCCGCGTTCACCACCCCCGTGACCCGCTGGCTGGTCACCCCCGCCGACGATGGCGCCGACATGGCCGGCGGCAAGCAGGTCGGCCGGGCCGACCTGGAAGAACTCCGGGACGCGGCTGACGAGGCCCGCCGCTGGGACTCCAAATACGGCGGCGGGAACTGGAAGGCGAACTCCGTCACCGTCTGCCTCCAGGAGCGCGCCGCCCCGCTGCTGCGGGGCTCCTTCACCGACGAGGTCGGCCGGGACCTGTTCTCCGTGACCTCCGAGCTGTCGAGGCTGGCAGGGTGGACCGCGTTCGACGTCGGCCAGCACGATGTCGCCCAGCGGCACTTCATCCAGGCCCTCCGCCTGGCCCGCGCGGGCGGGGACGTCGAGCTGGGCTGCTATGTCCTGACCACGATGGCCATGCAGTCACTGCTGCGGGGCTTCGCCTCCGAGGCTGTCGATATGGCCCAGGGCGCCTTCGAGCGGGCCAAGGGGCAGGCCGCCCCCAGGGTGCTGGCCTTCACCAAGCTGATCGAGGCCCGTGCCCATGCCCGCGAGAGGGACGCCAGGGCCGCCTCACGGGCCCTGGCGGCATCCGAGGACCTCCTGAGCCAGGCAGAGGCTTTCAGCGGCTCAGAGCCCGCCTGGATCGACTTCTATCACCATGCCCGCCTCTCCGCGGACGCCGCCGAGGTCTTCCGGGACTTGAAGAACCCCAAGGCAGCCCTGGCCTGGAACCGGCGGGCCGCCGCCATGCCGTCGGGGGTGTTCACCCGCTCGGTCGGGATGCGGCTTGCGATCGTGGGGACCGCCCACCTTCAGGCCCGCGACCTCGACCACGGCCTCGAGCTGGGCAACCGGTCCGTGGACATCCTCGCCCGCGTCCAGTCCTCCCGGGCCAAGGACTACGTCCGCGAGTTCAACACCGCCCTCAGCCCGTGGCGGCGCGAGCCGGCCGTCCGCGAGTTCGTCAACCGCACCCGCGCCGAACTCGGCATCGCGGCCTGAGCACGTATCCCTGTGCTTCCCCACGTCCTCGAGGGGGGAAGCACAGGGATACGTGCTCAACGGCGTACAACTTCGTGCCCGACGTCCGCGGTCACGCCGAGGCCGGGACCGATGCCAGACGTCGGCTGCTGCAGAGCTTCTTCTTGAGCGTGATGTTCTCGTGGTAGAGGTTCGCAGCCACCGCCGCGAGTGCATCGAGCTTGCCCTGGACCTCGGTGACCTGGCCCTTCGCCTCTCGCAACTGCTTGCGGAGTTCGGCGATCGTCTCATCCCGGGACACCTCGCCGAGGGTTCGGAGGATCGGGCAACCGACCTTGGCGTCCCACTCAGCGAGGAGGTCCTCGGCCCGGTGGACCATCGCCTCACGGGCGAGGTTCTCCTTGGTCAGGGCCCCGTCGGTGTGCAGAGGCTCACCCACCAGCAGCCGGGCCATGGCCTCCCGCAGTTTCAACTCCGTGGCAGCGGACACCGGCATCAGACGCTGACCTCCTCGTCCTTGAAGCGGTTCGTGACCGACTGGACTTCGGCGAGCCTGGCGAGGATCAGCTCGCGCCGGGGCGGCGAGAGCTTCTCTCGCTTGAGGGTCTCCATCAAGTCGCCTTCCTCTGCGATCCAATAGGGAGCGTGCGTCACTTTGGTCGGTCGCGTAGGCAGCGTCACAGACCTCGCCTGAGATCCTCAGCACATCGGACACTGCAGTGAGTGGCTGTTGTTGTTCCGAACTTGAGGAGTGCTGGTCGATCGGGAGTCGTCTGAACTCCCGATCCGACCGGTCTTCCGCCGCCGTCGTGACCGTCGCGTCCATCACATCGAGCGGCAGCATGACCGCGCGCGCCGGGTGGACGTCACGGCGCCGAGGTGTCCGGCCGCGCGACGATGTCGGAGCACCCACAGGGCGCGACGACTGGCGTACCGCCACCGCCAGTGACCTCGGAGCAGTGCGCAGCTTGTCACCCGAGTGGTGGGAGGCGAGGACGATGCCAGCGATGGCCAACCGGCGCCGACTGTGAAAATCGCTGTCCGATCAGCGGAGCACGATGATAGACATCCGGAGTGGAAAAGAATCTTGAGTTCCCCGACCTGTTGCGACTGATCGATGAACGGTCGACCGCCTTCCGCGCCGTGGTCGCCGCCGCGCCCGGTCTCGACGCACAGGTGCCGACCTGCCCTGGGTGGACACTGTTCGATCTGGTGAAGCACCTGGGCGGGGGAGACCGCTTCTGGGCCGCCATCGTCGGCGCGGGGCCCGCCGACGGGCCCCCGGCCGAGGCCGTCGCTGCGCGCGCCGCGCTGGAAGTGCCGCAGGAGCGTGAGGCCCTGCTGGCCTGGCTGGATGAGTCGACGCAGCTTCTGCTGGACGCCCTGCGCGCGGCGGGACCGCAGAGCCGTTGCTGGACGTGGTGGCCCGCGTCGCAGTCACCGCAGACCGCCGGCGGCACCGCCCGGCACCGGGTCCAGGAGACCGCGGTGCACACCTACGACGCCGAGCTCGCCGGGGGCGCCCCGCAGCCGCTGCCGGTCGGGCTGGCACTCGACGGGGTGGAGGAGTTCCTGTTCACCGTCTGCGCAACGCCGAGTGCCTGGCCGCACAAGCCCACGGCCTTCGACTTCCACGCCGCCGAGGGCCGCTCCTGGCGCCTGACCGTCGACGGCGACGGCGCACGCACCACCCGCATCCCCGCGCCCACCGCCGCGACCGGCGAGGACTCGGACGCAGCTGGCGCCTCCGTCCACGGCACGGCCAGTGAGCTGGTCCTCTACCTGTACGACCGGATCCAGGCCGAATCCTTGCACGTTGGCGGAGACGCAGGGCTGCTCGACCTGCTCCGCGCCTGGGAGCCGGAGGAGAAGTAGGACGTAGCGGGGGCGGTTGGCCGTGCCTCGAGCCGTTAGGTCACGACTCTTCGCCAGGCCGCTGACACTCCAGACCGTCGAACCCCCAGGACCTTGTCGTGGTTGCAGGGCTGGCGGCGTCGAGCAGGGGGGTGCCGGCCGGGGCAGCGCGTTCACTGGAGTGAGGCGGTGGCGGTGCGCCGGTGGGCGCGTGTCACCCTGATCCTCGCGCCCTGGACGCGCGCGGATATCAGGATCGAGGGAGACGGCGGGTGGACGTCGGAGGCCAACGCTGCAGTTGGCCGCACTGCGCAGAAGGCATCTTCGAAGCACCGGCAGAGGGAGGCGCCGCCGCCTACGGCCGCCGCTGTGCCGATCTGTATCCCGGAGTCTCGGAGGAAGTCGGCATCCATGCCGAGGCGTCCACCACAGCGGAGACCTGGACCACGTGGGCCGTCGGCGCTCGAGGGCATCCACTGCAAGGCGTCGAGCACGTCGTGGACGACGCGCCGGCCGCCTGCCCCCCCCGGGTGCGCGAACTCCTCGTGCAGCCGGGGGGCACGTGACGGTCCAGCCGCTCGTGAAGCGCCGCTTGAGCTGACTGGCATGTTCTGATGTGTGCTCTGTGCGGGGGCGTGGCTGAGCGTACGGTGGTGTCAGCGGTTGGTGTCCACAGCGCTGTTGCGTCCTTCCCTCGCTGGAGAGGGCGCCTGGGGTGCGGTCCTCCTCAACGGCGTGGCCCCCGTAGAAGGCTGCGCGCTTCCTTCCTGGCACGAAGGGGCGGATGGTGACGTATGGTCCGTCCCTTTGAGGGTTTATCAGTGTTGATCTGGCTCTGCTGGCGCTGGTATGGCGACAGCGGCGAAGAGCCCCTGGACGGCTATTTGAGTAGCCAGCATGGTTCCATCGCCCGCAATGAGCAGGAACCAGAGCGGAAGCATGAGGAGAACCCCCGCCACGGTCCTGAGTTTCATTTTGGGCATTGCTTGACCTCGGTACCCGATCAGCAGGAGCAGGATCAGGGACGGAACCGCAATCAGCAGAAACATGCCGGGACTAGCAGACATGTGGTCTTTGAAGGATTCCCATCGCGACATTTTCTCGAAGGTCTCCGACTGCCCCGAGGCGTAACCAGGTTGCGCGAAAACTGCCGTAACGGTCCATCCGACCCAGAACGCCACGAAATACCGCGCGGTACACCGCTGGATCCACCTCTGCGCTTCGTGTTGCGCCTCGACCCGGTGGGGCGAGGCGCATGTCCGAGGCGGTTTCTCGTGCGGTAGCGCGCTCATCGTGGGTGCCCTCCGGTCGGTGCCTGCGAATCCACCGTACGCGGTCGCCGTAC
>NZ_JBJHPC010000237.1:0-10448 GCF_045257485.1 Streptomyces sp. YS-3
CGCCCCGGTACCACCCGGGACGGCAGGGCTGTCCGAGGCCGCTCGTAGACTCTGCTGCGTGGATACGACCCTTCAGGACCCGCTCGTCGGGCAGGTGCTCGACGGCCGCTACCGCGTCGAGGCGCGCATCGCCGTCGGCGGTATGGCCACGGTCTACCGGGCCGTCGACACCCGGCTCGACCGGGTGCTCGCCCTCAAGGTGATGCACCCCGCCCTCGCCGCCGACGGCTCGTTCGTGGAGCGGTTCATCCGCGAGGCCAAGTCCGTCGCCCGGCTCGCCCACCCCAATGTGGTCGGCGTCTTCGACCAGGGCACCGACGGCGGATACGTCTACCTGGCGATGGAGTACGTGGCGGGCTGCACCCTGCGCGACGTGCTGCGCGAGCGCGGCGCCCTCCAGCCCCGGGCCGCCCTCGACATCCTGGAGCCGGTCCTCGCCGCCCTCGGCGCGGCCCACCGGGCCGGCTTCGTCCACCGGGACATGAAGCCGGAAAACATCCTGATAGGGGACGACGGCCGGGTCAAGGTCGCCGACTTCGGCCTGGTCAGGGCCGTGGACACGGTCACCAGCACCACCGGCGACGTCCTCGGCACCGTCTCCTACCTGGCGCCCGAGCAGATCGAGCAGGGCACCGCCGACACCCGCGCCGACGTCTACGCGTGCGGTGTCGTGCTGTACGAGATGCTCACCGGCGCCAAACCGCACTCCGGCGAGAACGCCGCCCAGATCCTCTACGCCCACCTCCACGAGGGCGTGCCGGCCCCGTCCGCCGTCGTGCCCGGCCTCGCCATGGAGCTGGACGAGCTGGTGGCGTCGGCCACCGCCCGCCACCCCGACGCGCGGCCGTACGACGCGGTGGGCCTGCTGGCGCAGACCCGCGCGGCCCGCGCCGCGCTCACCGACGAGCAGCTGGACGCGGCGCCCCCGCAGGCCCTGCCGACGGCCGGGGGCACCGGCTCCGAGGACCGTACGAGCGTCATACCGCGCGCGGCGGCGACCCCGCCCAGGGGCACCGCGCCCACGGCGGGCGCCGCCCCGCTCCCGGCCGAGCAGGACCACGTCAACCGCACCAGCCGGCTCACCATGCCGCCGCCCGGGCCCGCCCCGGCACGCGCGCGCGGCGGCCGGACGCGCCTCGTCCTGAACGGCCGGCGCGGCCTGATCGCCGTGATCGCCGCCGTGCTGCTGGTCCTGGGGGTCGGCGCCGGGGTCTGGTACATCAACTCCGGCCAGTTCACGCACGTCCCCGCCGTCATCGGGCAGAGCGAGAGCGCCGCCAAGAAGCGGCTGGAGGACGCGGGTCTTTCGGTGAAGAAGGTCGACCGCCGCCACAGCGACACCGTCAAGCGCGGCACGGTCATCGAGACGGACCCGGAGACCGGCGCGCGCGTGCGGGGCAACGCCTCGGTGACCGTGGTCCTCTCCAGCGGCCCCGAGATGGTCAAGGTCCCGGACGTCGGCGGCAAGTCGCTGGACGACGCCAAGAAGGCCCTGACCGACGCCGGGCTGACGCCGGGCGCGGTCACCGAGCAGTTCGACGAGGACACCGACCAGGGCTCGGTCGTCAGCACCGAGCCGTCCGCCGGTGCCTCGCGCCGCGCGGACTCCGCCGTCGCCCTCGTCGTCAGCAAGGGCGCCCCCGTCGAGACCCCCGGCGTCGTCGGGGACTCGGTGGAGGACGCCACCTCGGCGCTGAAGGACGCGGGGCTGGAGGTGACCGTCGCGCCCGAGCAGGTCAACTCGCCGCAGGAGGCGGGCAGTGTCGCCGCCCAGTCCGCGGCGGAGGGCTCGCGCCTCGCCAAGGGCGACACGGTCACGCTCACCGTCTCCAAGGGCCCCCGGATGGTCACCGTGCCCAAGGTGACCGGCGAGAAGAGCGACGACGCCAAGAAGGACCTGGAGAAGGCGGGCTTCAAGGTCAAGGTCGACCACGGCTTCCCGTTCCTCAGCGACGAGATCGCCAGCCAGTCCGTCGAGGCCGGCTCCCAGGCGCCCGAGGGCTCCACCATCACCATCAAGACCAAGGGACTCTGAACCACCCCATGCGCAACCCCATCGGCGGCCACGTCCCCGTGGCCGGCGGCCTCGCCACGACCGGCCTCGCCTACGCGCGCGACATCGGCGCCGAGACCGTCCAGGTCTTCGTCGCCAACCCGCGCGGCTGGGCGACACCGCCCGGCAACCCCGCCCAGGACGAGAAGTTCCGCGCGGAGTGCGCCGCCGCGGGCATCTCCGCGTACGTCCACGCCCCCTATCTGATCAACTTCGGCTCGCACACCGAGGCGACCGCCGAGAGGTCGGTGGAGTCGCTGCGGCACTCGCTGCGCCGGGGCCGTGCGATCGGCGCGCTCGGCGTGGTCGTGCACACCGGCTCGGCGACCGGCGGCAGGCCGCGCGCCGAGGCGCTGGCGCAGGTACGGGAGAGGCTGCTGCCGCTCCTGGACGAGCTCACCCACGACGACGACCCGTTCCTGCTGCTGGAGTCGACGGCCGGGCAGGGCGCCTCGCTGTGCTCGCGGACCTGGGACTTCGGTCCGTACTTCGAGGCGCTCGACGCCCACCCCCGGCTCGGCGTCTGCCTGGACACCTGCCACATCCACGCCGCCGGGCACGACCTGGCCGCGCCCGGCGGCGCGGCGCAGACCCTGGACCTGCTGGTGGAGACCGTCGGCGAAGGACGGCTGAAGCTGATCCACGCCAACGACTCCAAGGAGGGCGTCGACTCGCACCTGGACCGGCACGTGAACATCGGGGCGGGCCACATAGGCGCCGAGCCGTTCCGCGAGCTGCTCGCGCACCCGGCGACCGAGGGCGTACCGCTGGTCATCGAGACGCCCGGCGGGAAGGAGGGACAGGCGGCGGACGTGGCGCTGCTGAAGTCCCTGAGGATCTGATCTTCCCTCCCGAGGCGCCTTGAGGAATACCCCTGGGGGGTATACCGTTCTTGTCATCGACAGGAACGGTCATCCGGCGTTGGGGGAAGTCATGCAGCACGAGGCGCACACGCACACCGAGCACGGCCACCACGAGCACCACGAGCACCACGAGCACCAGCAGCACGGCGACGCGCACGCCCACCACGGCCACGGCGGCGGCAAGGTCAGCTGGTCGATGGCCGCCCAGGCCACCCTGCACTGCCTCACCGGCTGCGCCATCGGCGAAGTGCTCGGCATGATCGTGGGCACCGCGTTCGGCTGGGGCAACATGCCGACGATGGTGCTGGCCATCGTGCTGGCGTTCTTCTTCGGCTACTCGCTCACCCTGCGCGGCATCACCCGCGCCGGCGTCGACTTCCGTACCGCCTTCAAGGTCGCGCTCGCCGCGGACACCCTCTCCATCGCGGTCATGGAGCTGATCGACAACGGGGTGATCGCCCTCTGGCCGGCCGCCATGGACGCGACGCTCTCGGACGCGCTGTTCTGGGGCTCGCTGGTGGTCTCGCTGGCGCTCGCCTTCGTGATCACCACACCGGTCAACAAGTGGATGATCGGGCGCGGCAAGGGCCACGCGGTGGTGCACCAGTACCACCACTGATCACCGCACGCACCGCACGCACCAGGGAATCAGAGCTCGGGGCCGTCCCCGGGCTCTTCCTGGTACGAGTAGCGCTGCTCCCGCCAGGGGTCTCCGACGTTGTGGTAGCCCCGCTCCTCCCAGAAACCCCGCCGGTCCGCCGTCATGTACTCGATGCCGCGGACCCACTTCGGGCCCTTCCAGGCGTACAGATGCGGGACGACCAGCCGTACCGGGAAACCGTGCTCGGCGGTCAGCAGGTCACCGCCCTTGTGGGTGGCGAAGACCGTACGGTCGGAGAGGAAGTCGGCGAGGCGCAGATTGGAGCTGAAGCCGTACTCCGCCCAGACCATCACATGGGTGACATCCGGGGCGGGCGGCGCGAGTTCGGCGACCGTGCGCGCGAGGACTCCGCCCCATTCGGCCCCCAGCATCGAGAACTTCGTGACACAGTGAAGATCCGCGACGACCGTGGCGAAGGGCAGGGCCGTGAACTCCTCGTGGTTCCAGCAGTGCTTGTCGCCGTCGGCGGTGGCCCCGAAGACCCGGAACTCCCACCGCTCCGGCTTGAACCGGGGCACCGGACCGTAGTGGGTGACCGGCCAGCCGCGCTGGAGCCGCTGCCCCGGGGGAAGCTCCGACTGCGCTGCTCCCCGTTGCTCCGGGCGTTCCGGCTGACCCATGACTCCATGGTGACAGACGGCGAGGGGTGGTCATGACCAGCGGCGCCCCGATTCGGGCAACTCCTACTAAGCGTGTACTTACTGGACGCTCCCCGCACGCGGTGCGAGGATGCGCGCGAATCTGCCCCTCACCCGTGTGGAAGGAGCCTCTGCGATGCAGGGCGACCCCGAGGTCATCGAGTTCCTGAACGAGCAGCTGACCGCCGAGCTCACCGCGATCAACCAGTACTTCCTGCACGCGAAGATGCAGGAGAACTTCGGCTGGACGAAGCTCGCCAAGTACACGCGCCATGAGTCGTTCGACGAGATGAAGCACGCGGAGGTGCTGACCGACCGGATCCTGTTCCTGGACGGGCTGCCCAACTACCAGCGGCTCTTCCACGTCCGGGTCGGGCAGACGGTCACCGAGATGTTCCAGGCGGACCGGCAGGTGGAGGTCGAGGCGATCGACCGCCTCAAGCGCGGGATCGAGGTCATGCGGGCCAAGGGGGACATCACCTCGGCGAACATCTTCGAGTCGATCCTGGCGGACGAGGAGCACCACATCGACTACCTCGACACCCAGCTCGAACTGGTCGAGAAGCTCGGTGAGGCGCTGTACATCGCGCAGCTCATCGAGCAGCCGGAGAGCTAGAGCTACGCGGCGTCGACGAGCCCGGCGTCGACGAGCTCGGGGTCGGCGGCGAGGACCGCGCCGGACCCGCCCTTCTCCAGCAGCTCCCGGCGGGGGCAGGCGCCGCGGCCGAGCAGACCCTGGATGGTGCGCACACAGGAGCCGCAGTCCGTGCCGGCCTTGGTGACCGAGGCGATCTGGCGCGGGGTGCAGGCGCCCTGGGCCGCGTGCTGCTCGACCTGCTTGTCGGTGATGCCGAAGCAAGAGCAGACGTACACGCGGGTCACCTCCCTGGCAGGAACGGTCCGGCAGCCATCCCCTATTCGGTGAGGCTTACCTAACCGTACCTGCTGTCCGGGAGGACGAAAAGCCCCGGATACGCCCGTGGGGCGCGGATCACAGATCCGCGCCCCACGGCTCGTAGGAACCTACTGATCCCGGTACCTCACTGGTCGCGGTACATCTCGGCGACCAGGAAGGCCAGGTCCAGGGACTGGCTGCGGTTGAGGCGGGGGTCGCAGGCCGTCTCGTAGCGCTGGTGCAGATCGTCGACGAAGATCTCGTCGCCGCCGCCCACGCACTCGGTGACGTCGTCACCGGTGAGCTCGACGTGGATACCGCCCGGGTGGGTGCCCAGGCCCTTGTGGACCTCGAAGAAGCCCTTGACCTCGTCGAGCACGTCGTCGAAGCGGCGGGTCTTGTGGCCGGAGGCCGCCTCGAAGGTGTTGCCGTGCATCGGGTCGGTCACCCAGGCGACGACCGCGCCGGAGGCGGTGACCTTCTCCACCAGCTCGGGCAGCTTGTCGCGGACCTTGTCGGCGCCCATACGGACGATGAAGGTCAGCCGGCCCGGCTCGCGGTCCGGGTCGAGCCGGTCCACGTAGGTGAGCGCCTCGTCGACCGAGGTCGTCGGGCCGAGCTTGATCCCGATCGGGTTGCTGATGCGGGAGGCGAACTCGATGTGCGCGTGGTCGAGCTGCCGGGTGCGCTCGCCGACCCAGACCATGTGGCCGGAGGTGTCGTAGAGCTTGCCGGTGCGCGAGTCGGTCCGGGTCAGCGCCGACTCGTAGTCGAGCAGCAGCGCCTCGTGCGAGGCGTAGAACTCGACGGCCTTGAACTCGGCCGGGTCGGTGCCGCACGCCTTCATGAAGTTCAGCGCGTTGTCGATCTCGCGGGCCAGCTGCTCGTAGCGCTGGCCGGACGGGGACTGCTTGACGAAGTCCTGGTTCCAGGCGTGCACCTGGCGCAGATCGGCGTAGCCGCCGGTGGTGAAGGCGCGGACCAGGTTGAGCGTCGAGGCGGAGGCGTTGTACATCCGCTTCAGGCGCTCGGGGTCCGGCACGCGCGCGGCCTCGGTGAAGTCGAAGCCGTTGACCGAGTCGCCCCGGTAGGTCGGCAGGGTCACGCCGTCGCGGGTCTCGGTGCCCTTGGAGCGCGGCTTGGAGTACTGTCCGGCGATCCGGCCGACCTTGACGACGGGCACGGAGGCGGCGTACGTCAGCACGGCGCTCATCTGGAGGAGGGTCTTGAGCTTGGCCCTGATGTGATCGGCGGACACTCCGTCGAACGCCTCGGCGCAGTCACCGCCCTGGAGCAGGAACGCCTCGCCCTTGGCGACGGCCCCCATCCGGGCGCGCAGCTGGTCGCACTCGCCCGCGAAGACGAGCGGCGGATACGACTCGAGGTCCGCGATCACATCGCGCAGAGCCTCGGCATCGGGGTACTCGGGCTGCTGCGCCGCGGGAAGGTCACGCCAGGTGTTTACGTTCACGGTCACCCCCATTACCTTACGGGGTCGGCCAAGCCGTCCATACGCCCGCCCACCTGATGAGACACGCGGGCGGCCCGCCCGGTG
Source organism: Streptomyces sp. YS-3 (assembly GCF_045257485.1). Taxonomy (NCBI): domain Bacteria; kingdom Bacillati; phylum Actinomycetota; class Actinomycetes; order Kitasatosporales; family Streptomycetaceae; genus Streptomyces; species Streptomyces sp. YS-3. Next base: position 6,666 of record NZ_JBJHPC010000237.1, read on the forward strand.
ACGGGACCCGGCCGGGTGCCTGCTAGCCTCTGCGCGTTTCAGAAGTGCTTCAGAAATCAACAGAGCCAGCAGGGGTGGGCGTTGAAGCGGACACACCGCAGAGACCGCAAGAAGAAGCTGATCGCCTACGGGGTGAGCACGGCTGTCGTCGCCGGTGCGGCGATCACCGGTCTGGCGGTGGCCGCCCCCGGCCCCGCCACCGCGAACACCAGGCCGGCCGGTCCGGCCGACGCGCTCCAGGCCCGGTTCGCCGACGCCGCGCGTGAGTTCCATGTGCCGCAGAGCGTGCTGATGGCGGTCTCGTACCGGCAGACGCTGTGGGAGAGCCACGACGGGCAGCCCTCCACGACCGGCGCGTACAACGTCATGGGCCTGACCCGGGTGACGGCGGACGACGTCGAGCAGCCCACGGACGCCGAGCGGCTGTCGCACCTCAACATGAGCGGCGACCCGACGGTCATGAAGCACTTCGACGCCAAGCGCGCCCTGAAGAAGGCGCCGAAGGCCGTCGACACGAGCGATCCCCGGCTGCACACGCTGGACGAGGCCGCCAAGCTGATCGACAAGCCGGTGGACGCGGTCCGCGAGGACGAGAACCAGTCCGTCCGCGCGGGCGCGGCCCTGCTCGCGAAGTACCAGAAGGACGCGACGGGCTCGCTGCCCGAGGACGCGGGCAAATGGTACGCGGCGGTCGCCCGCTACAGCCAGGCGCCGGACACCAAGGGCGCGTCGCTGTTCGCGAAGCGGGTGTACGAGTCGATCAGGACGGGCGAGGCCCGGGTGACCGCGGACGGCCAGCAGCTCGCCCTGCCGGCCGACCCGAGGGTGAAGCCGGTCAGGCCGGAGACGATGTCGCCGGCGGCGTTCAACGCGACGACCGACCGGACGCCGGAGTGCCCGGCGGGGCTGAACTGCGACTTCCGCCCGGCGGCGTACAAGCAGAACAGCTCCACGCCGGACGACTTCGGCAACTACAACGAGTCGAACCGCCCCTCGAACGGCGAGGACATCCGTTCCATCGTCATCCACGACACCGAGGGCGGCTACGACGGGTCCCTGAGGACCTTCCAGGACCCCGCGTCGTACGCCAGCGCGCACTACATGGTCCGTGCCTCCGACGGTCTGGTCACCCAGCTGGTGGCGACCAAGGACGAGGCCTGGCACGCGGCCAACAAGACGATGAACATGCACTCGATCGGCATCGAGCACGAGGGCTATGCCATCAAGGACAACGCCACGTGGTACACCGAGCCTCAGTACGAGTCCTCGGCCGCGCTGGTGAAGTACCTGGCGAACCGGTTCTCCATCCCGCTCGACCGTGAGCACATCGTCGGCCACGACGAGGTGCCGGGCGTGCTGGACACCAATGTGAAGTCCCAGCACTGGGACCCGGGCCCGTACTGGGACTGGAACCACTACATGAACCTGGTCGGCGCGCCCAGCGGCGACCAGGGCGCGGGCGGCCCGCTCAAGGCCGGCCAGCTGGTCCGGGTGGTCCCGCCGTTCACCTCGGCCAACCAGCCCACGGTGACGTACAACGGCAGCACGTACAGCCGTCCGGCGAACTTCGGCTACCTGTACCAGACGCCTTCCACGTCGGGTTCGGCGCTGACCGACGCCTACCTCGGCACCCAGACCGCGACCGAGGGCCCGAACTGGTCCAACAAGGTCGTCGCCGGTGGCGAGTACGTCGTCGCCGAGGCGCAGACCGACTGGACCGCGATCTGGTACGGCGGCCAGAAGGCCTGGTTCTACAACCCCGGCGGCAGGTTCACCGCCCCGGTGGGCAAGACCGGTCAGCCGGTCCTCAAGCCCAAGGCGGGGGCCGCGTCCATCCCGGTGTACGGGCGCGCCTACCCGGAGGACTCGGCCTACGCCGGGACCAACGTCCCGGTCCAGGCCAACAACTCGGCCTCGCTGACCAAGTACTCGATCCCGGCCGGTCAGGCCTACGTCCAGGCGGGCCCGGCGCAGCTGGGCGACTACTGGTTCGCCGGTACGTTCGCGGGCACCGGCACCGGTGACCGCACCCTGGTCCAGGGCAAGACCAACGCGTTCTACCCGATCCGGTACAACCACCGGATGGCGTGGGTGAAGGCCTCCGACGTCGACCAGGCGACCAGCACCGCCCCCGACGCGGGCACCACCCGCTACAACCTGCTCGGCCGGGACTCCTCCGGTGTGCTGTGGCAGTACCAGGGCACCGGCAGCGCCTCGACGCCGTTCTACGGGCGGTACCAGGTCGGCGGCGGTTGGCAGGGGTACAACACCGTCTCCGCGATGACCGCGCTGCGCGCGGACGGCACCGGCGACATGGTGGCCCGCGACGGCACCGGCACGCTCTGGTACTACCAGGGCAGCGGCAACCCGGACGCGCCCTTCAAGGGGCGGCTCAAGGTCGGCGGCGGCTGGCAGACGTACAACTTCCTGACCGGCGCCCGTGACCTCAACGGGGACGGGAAGGCCGATCTGATCGCCCGCGACGGCACCGGCGTGCTCTGGTACTACCAGGGCACCGGCACCCCGGCGGCGCCCTTCGCCGCGCGCGTGAAGATAGGCGGCGGCTGGCAGGGCTACAACGCGATGGTCTCCACCGGCGACCTCAACCGGGACGGCAGGGCCGACCTGGTGGCCCGGGACGGCTCGGGCGTCCTCTGGTACTACAAGGGCACCGGCACGCCGACGGCCCCGTACGCCCCGCGCGTCCAGATCGGCGGCGGCTGGCAGGGCTACAACGCCCTGCTCGGCCCGAGCGACCTGAACGGCGACGGCCTGCCGGACCTGGTGGCCCGCGACTCCTCGGGTGTGCTCTGGTACTACAAGGGCACCGGCAGCGCGACCGGCGCGCCGTTCGCCGCGCGCGTCCAGGTGGGCGGCGGCTGGCAGATGTTCAACCTGCTGGTCTGAGCAGAATCGATTCAGCCTGGCCCGTCCGTCCCTTTGATTCCAAGGGGCGGACGGGCCTTCGCGCATCCCGCGCCTCTTCCGCTAGGGTGCGGGGCATGTTCGCGCACCCGAACCAGAACTGGTGGTGGACCGCTCATCCGGCGGCCCACTGATCGCGCGTACTCCTGACCACGCGAAGGCCGCCCGAGGGGCGGCCTTTTCTGTTTCCCGCGGCCGTTCCTCCTCCCGCAGCACCGGAAGGAACCCGCATGTCCCGCACCGCGCAGACACCCGCACACACACAGACACCCGCGTCCACGCACGCGCTTCTCGCCAGACTCCTCGACGACGACTGCCCGCCCTTCGCGCTGATCCGGCGCCGTACGCCCGGCCGCGACCACGWCGTGGTCGAGCTGCTGATCGGCGGCGTACGGGAGGTGGAGCGGCTCGCCGACATCCCGTGCGGGGAGCGGCCCTCCCTCGCCCTGGTCCCGTTCCGGCAGATCCGCGAGCGCGGCTTCGACGTACGCGACGACGGCACACCGCTCTCGGTCCTGGAGGCCGACGAGACGTACGAACTGCCGCTGGAGGAGGTCCTGGCGGCGCTGCCCCGGCACGAGGTGGCGGTCGAGGGCGGGGGCTTCGACGTCGGGGACGAGGAGTACGCCCGGATCGTGCGGCGGGTCATCGAGGACGAGATCGGCCGGGGCGAGGGCGCGAACTTCGTCATCCGGCGCACCTACACGGGCGAGATCCCCGGCTTCGGCCGGGCGGACGCGCTGGCGCTGTTCCGCCGGCTGCTGGCGGGCGAGCGGGGGGCGTACTGGACGTTCGTCGTCCACACCGGAAGTGGAAGAGGGCCCGAAGGGCCTTCCCCTTCCTCGGAAGGGCGGGGGC
>NZ_JBJHPC010000238.1:0-10423 GCF_045257485.1 Streptomyces sp. YS-3
GGCTCGGACGGCGCCAGGTCGGGGTCGTCCACCCGGAACGTGCGCACCCGGCCCGGCACGAGGGAGGTCGGCGTCTCGAACCGGACGGTCACCCGGCCCACCCCGCTGCCCTGCACCCAGCCGGGGCCGAACTCACGGTGGTACACATCGTGCCCGGCCTGCCAGCGCCGCTCGGCCGGGTCGACCGCCTCCGGCTGCTCGGGGGCCGCCGCCTGCGTCTCGGTCTCGGAATCGGCGGGCGCCCGCCCGCCCGTGTCCGGCTCGCCGGCCGCCCGCTCGCCCGCCGCCTGGGCGAAGAGGTCCTCCTGGGTGAAGTCGGCGAGGCCGCTGACCCCGACCCCCAGCAGGCGCACGCCGCCGGTGGTGTCCACGGAGTCGAGCAGCCGCCCGGCCGCCTCGCGCACCACCGCGGGATCGTCCGTGGGCCCGCGGAGCGTCTCCGACCGGGTCAGCGTGGAGAAGTCGTACCTCCGGACCTTCAGGACGATCGTGCGCCCGGAGTGCCCGGACGCCCGCAGCCGCTGCACACAGCGGTCGGCGAGCCGTCCCACCTCGGTCATCACCCGCACCCGGTCGTGCAGGTCCACGTCGAAGGTGTCCTCGACCGACACCGACTTGGTGTCCCGCTCGGCCACCACCGGCCGGTCGTCGAGGCCGAGCGCCATCCGGTGCAGCGACGCCCCGTGCGCCTTGCCCAGCAGCCGGACGAGCTCGTCCTCGCCCGCCTCGGCCAGATCCGCGACCGTGGTCATCCCCGCCCGGCGCAGATGCTCACCCGTCGCGGGCCCCACGCCCGGCAGCGTCCTGACCGGCATCGGGGCGAGCATGTCCCGCTCGGTGCCGGGCTCGATGAGCACCAGCCCGTCCGGCTTGGCCTCCTCCGAGGCGATCTTCGCGAGCATCTTGGACCCGGCCAGCCCCACCGACCCGGTCAGCCCCGTCACCGCCCGGATGTCCGCACGCAGCCGCTGACCGGCCTCACGGGCCGACTGAGCGTCCCACGCGACTCCCCCGGCCTCCAGGTCCACAAACGCCTCGTCGAGGCTCAGCGGCTCCACCAGGGGCGACAGCCGCCCCAGCAACTCCATCACCTGCTCGCTGATCGAGCGGTAGAACGTGAAGCGCGGAACGAGATAGGCGCCGTTGGGACACAGCCGTCTCGCCTGCGCCATCGGCATCGCCGAGCGCGCGCCGAAGCGCCGCGCCTCGTACGAGGCGGTGGCCACCACACCGCGCGGTCCGAGACCGCCCACGATCACGGGTTTTCCGCGCAGGCTCGGCTTCGACGCCTGCTCTGCGGCGGCGAAGAAGGCATCCATGTCCAGATGCAGGATGGTCGGCGCGGCTCTCACACCACCGATGCTGCCTCACACCACTGACAATCGGCCCTCCAGGGCGCTGCGGAAGTCCGGCCGCCCCTCAGACCGCCCGGTTGCGGCGCCGGGCGAGCTCATCGGCGGGGTTGTGCCCCACCAGCGTCTCGCCGGTGTCGATCCGCTCGCCGTGGAGCTGGGAGAGCGCGGTCTCCACATCGCGCCACACCACGCCGACGGCGATCCCGAAGATCCCCTGGCCGCCCTGGAGCAGGCTGACGACCTCATCGGGCGAGGAGCACTCGTACACGGTCGCCCCGTCGCTCATCAGCGTCATCCGCTCCAGATCGCAGAAGCCGCGCTCCCGCAGGTGCTGAACGGCGGTGCGGATGTTCTGGAGGGCCACCCCGGTGTCGAGGAAACGTTTGACGATCTTGAGGACCACGACGTCCTTGAAGCTGTACAGCCGCTGGGTGCCCGAGCCGTACGCCGGACGCACACTGGGCTCGACCAGGCCGGTGCGCGCCCAGTAGTCGAGCTGCCGGTAGGTGATCCCCGCCGCCGCGCACGCCGTCGGCCCCCGGTATCCGACGGTGTCGGTGCCGGTGTCGGCCGTGCTGTCGTGAAGGGGGTGGCCACCGCTCGTACCCGGCAGAGAGCTCGGGGGCGGGTACGGCCCGCTCCCCCCCGGACTTCCGGGGGCCTCCCCTGCCGTACTGTCGCCGCCGCTGCTTCTCACGCCGACCCTCCGTCCTAGAACTGCCCTCACGACGGTAGGCAGTCACTCGGGGTGCGTCAACGATCGCCACACTCGGCACGCCGAGTGATAATCACCCTGAGAGTGGTTTCGCGTACCCCTCTTCAGGGAAAGGCTACTCGAATGCCCCGGAGCCGCCGGGTTGACGGGGCTCCGGCACGCGGCTCACTGGCTGTTGGTGCCGAAGTCCTCGGGCGAGATCTGGTCGAGGAACTCGCGGAACTTCTCCACCTCGTCCTCCTGCTCGTCCGGGATGGCGATCCCCGCGTCGTCGAGCACGCCGTCACTGCCGTAGATCGGCGTTCCGGTGCGCAGGGCGAGCGCTATGGCGTCCGATGGTCGCGCGCTCACCTCGACCCCGCTGGCGAAGACCAGCTCCGCGTAGAACACACCTTCGCGCAGGTCCGTGATGCGGACCTCGGTGAGCTCCTGGCCCACGGCCTCCAGCACGTCCTTGAAAAGGTCGTGCGTCAGGGGCCGCGCCGGAGCCATCCCCTGCTGGGCGAAGGCGATCGCGGTCGCCTCCCCCGGACCGATCCAGATGGGGAGGTACCGATCGCCTCCCACTTCACGCAGGAGCACGATCGGTTGGTTGGAGGGCATTTCCACCCGGACACCCACGACGTCGAGCTCGTTCACACAGCAACCCTAGGACGTGCCCGGCAGGTTTGGGTAGTCGGGGACCCCCGAGGTCAGTGCAGCCGGACCCCGAGAGCGGCCTGGACCATGGCCGCGTGGAGCCGCACGGTGAGCGCCGCGAGCTCCCTGACGGTGGCCTCCGCATGCGCCCTGGTCTGCGGGTTGCGGTGCAGACGCAGCGGGGCGACCACCTGTTCGACCAGGCCGGCCTCGCGGTCCGCAGCCGCCTTCATGGCGCGAAGATGACGCGGTTCGAGACCGAATCGGCCCAGATCCGCCACAAGACGTGCCACATTCACCGACTCGGCGTCATAGCCGCCCTCCGGACCGGCCGAGATCAGCCCGTAGGACTCCCACTCGGTCAGCTCCGCCTCGGTGACCTCAGCGGCCACCAGGAGCTCCATACGCCCCACACGGGCCGCTGTGGGGCGCTCCAGGTCGCCCTCGCCCCCGCCGTCCGCCAGATCGCGCGCTCCGCCCGCGGCGGGCAGCACGGGCTGCTCACCCCGGCTCAGCGCGTCCAGGTGCTCACGGATGACCTTCAGCGGCAGATAGTGATCGCGCTGCATCCGCAGGACCTGGGCGAGCCGCTCCACGTCCTCGGGGCTGAACTTGCGGTACCCCGACGGCGTGCGCCGGGGCTCGACAAGGCCCTCGGACTCCAGGAAGCGGATCTTCGAAATGGTGACTTCGGGGAACTCCTCGCGCAGCTGGTTCAGCACCGTGCCGATACTCATCAGCCGGTCGCCCGCGGTGGCGGTGCCGTTCCCGGCACCGCCCGTCGGTGTGTGCAGCATGGGCCTTCCCTGATGGGTCTTCCCCCTTGCGGGTCCCCCCGGACGGAGTCTGGGAGAGGGTCAGACGCCGTGCTGGCTCGCGTAGAACACCAGCCGGTACTTCCCGATCTGCACCTCGTCGCCGTTGGACAGGTCGATCGAGTCGATCCGCTCCCGGTTCACATACGTACCGTTGAGGCTGCCGACGTCCGAGACGGTGAAACGCCCGTCCGGGTTGCGGCGGAACTCCACATGGCGGCGCGAGACGGTGACATCGTCCAGGAAGATGTCGCTCTGCGGATGCCGGCCCGCCGTGGTCAGCTCACCGTCCAGAAGGAAGCGGCTGCCCGAGTTGGGCCCGCGGCGCACCACCAGCAGGGCCGAGCCCAGCGGCAGCGCGTCCACCGCGGCCTGCGCCTCCGGCGACAGCGACGGCAGCGCCGTCTGGCCCGTCACCTCGGAGTCGTAGGCCTCCAGGCCGGAGATCGAGATCGTCGACGTGGTCTCAGCGGCACGCTCGGGGACCGCTCCCGGGCGCAGCGGCGCCCCGCAGTTGGAGCAGAAGCGGCTCGCCGCCGCGTTGCTGTGCCCGCACCTCGTACACACCGGCATGGACGGATCCTCCTGCCCCGGCTGGACCGCGTGGGAGCTGGTCGCATACGGATCGGACGCGAAACCGCCGCCCTGACCCGCACGCGACGGGTCCTGGAAACCTATGCGGCCGGGACCGGCAGGGTCAACAGAGGACGCGCCCGGACCGCCCGGAATGTCACCACCGGCGTGGCCCACCTCATCGCGGAACAGCGGGCGCTCGCCGCCCTGCTCCTCCGCCTGTCCACGGCCTCGGGCACGGTGCCGGGCGGAACCCGCGGCACCGTCCTCACGTGCGCTCTTGCCGAACAACTTCGCAAACAACTTCACGGGCGATTCCCCTTGACCGAAACAGACCCGCCCGTGGGGCAGGACGAACCCAGAATCAACACACCGGCCGACCCGGACATCCTCACAACGTCCGTATCCGCCAAACAGTTTCCACCACGCACCACGAGTTGGGTGCGCCGACCCCCCGCAAGCTCATGCCCTTGTGCGGTCGCTCGCATGCGGCCCCGCGTCACCGCGAGGACGACCGAGCGTAGTCAGGCCGCTTCGCCGGTCGCAAGGCATCCACGACGATCTTGTCGGAACGGACCACCGTGGCCGTGGCCTGCTCCTTCTCCAGAGTCTGCACCACACCACCCGGGATGTTGAGCGCGGGTTCGAGATCCTGCGGCTTCCCGATCACCTTGAAGACGTACGGGGCACTCGCCCGGTGGCCGTCGATCTCGATACCGCCGTCCGCGTCCGAGAAGTAGGTGTTGGCCACCACCCGGACGTCGTTGACCTGGATGGCCTCCGCACCCGCCGCCCGCAGCTCCTGGATGGTGTCGAGCAGCTTGTCCGCCTCGACCGCCTTCTTGGAGTCGGTGATGGTCAGCGTGATGCCGGGACCCTGCGCGGCGACCGTGCCGGCCAGGATGCCCAGCTGGCGCTCCTTCTCCAGGGTCTGCTTGCGCGCCTCGGCCGCCTGGTTGGAGCTGGTCTCCAGCTCGGTGCGCTGCCCCTCCAGCCGCGTCTTCTCGTCCTCCAGCCGCTTCGTACGGGAGTCGAGCTCGTCGAGGATGCGCACCAGGTCCTCCTGACGGGCCCCCCGCAGCGCGCTGTTGTCACTGGTCGACCGGACCTGGATGGCCAGCCCCAGACCCAGCACGAACAGCAGCAGGGCGACGATCAGTTGGGCCCGGGTCACCCGCGGCGGCCACAGCCCGGCGGCCAGCCGCTGGCGGCCCGTCACCTGCGGTCCCGACGGCTCCTCGGGTCCGGGAGCGGGCGCCTCGGGCACCGGGGGCGGACCGGGCGGCACCGGCGGGCCGGCGGACTTCGGCGGACCGGGGACCCCGGGCGTGTCGGGCCGGAGCGGCTCCGGCCTGGAAGGAGTGCTTCCGCCTCCGGGCCCCCGCGTGCTTCCCGGCCCCTGCCCGGGCGTGTCTTCGCTGCTCATCGGCCTCACGCCCGGAACACATGGCGGCGGATCGCCGCGGCGTTGGAGAAGATCCGGATGCCGAGCACGACGACCACACCGGTCGACAGCTGCGCGCCCACGCCCAGCTTGTCACCGAGGAACACGATCAGCGCCGCCACCACGACGTTCGACAGGAAGGACACCACGAAGACCTTGTCGACGAAAATGCCGTCGAGCATGGCCCGCAGACCACCGAAGACCGCGTCCAGCGCGGCGACGACGGCGATGGGCAGATACGGCTCGACCACCGCGGGCACCTCGGGCCGGACCAACAGTCCGACCACGACTCCCACGACGAGGCCAAGTACGGCGATCACGATGTGCCTTTCCTTGTGGCGGCGGCGCCCCTGCCGGCGCCGGTGGCCTGCGGCTGTGCGGTACGTACGATCAGGCTCGGCGCGGCCGGCAGGCGCACCTCGCTCTGGTCGGAGATGCTGGAACGGATGCCGTAGTTCTCCTGAAGGACATGGAGGTACTGGCCGTCGGCGCTGTCCTGGAAGGCGGTGCTGAGCTTCTTGCCGTCCCCCACCGCGAGCACCGTGTACGGCGGCACCAGCGGCCTGTTGTCGACCAGTATGGCGTCGCCCGCCGCCCTGATCGCCGAAAGAGCGGTCAGCCGCTGGCCGTTGATGGCGACGGCCTCCGCACCCGACTGCCACAGGCCGTTGACGACGCGCTGCATGTCCCGGTCACGGACCCGGCCGGTGTCGGAGAACCCGCTGTTCTCGCGCGGACCGCCGCCGCCACCCGTCTCGGTGTTCTTGGCGTCGTCCACGACCAGCTTCACCCCGGGGCCGTGCACCTCAGTCGCCCCCGACAGCAGAGCGACCAGTTCGCCCTGGTCACCGCCGTGTTTCTCCAGGGCCTTGCGCTGGCGGTCACCGACCTCGCCGCGCAGCGAGTCCACCCGCTTCTGCAGGTCGTCGGCCGCCTTGGTCTCGGCCTCCACGCGCCCGATCAGCTCCTGGCGCTCCTTGGCCACCACCGGCGCCGTTATCCGCGCCTGCGCGGCGCCGACCGTCACCACCACGGCGGCGAGCACCAGCCCGGCCGCCAGCCCGAGCTTCGCGCTCAGAGTACGGGGCATGCCCTCGTGGCCCTCGGCCTTGCGCCGGGCGGTCGCCTCCGCGTACCCGTCGTCCAGCGCGTGGTCCATCACATTGGTCAGCAGCGACATGGACGCGTCGGGGCGGGACGGCGGAGACGGAGTGCTCCGAACGGGGGGCTGCTGCGACATGCCGCACATCGTCGCACGTCGGCGCCCCTGCCGCCGAATGGCCCCACCGGTGTGCCGGGCGGCGTCCCACGACGCCGCCCGGCACCCGGTACGGACCTCAGTGACCCGCGCTGTCCACGATCGCGGCCCACTCGTCGAGCAGCGCCTGCGCGGAGGCGTCGTCGGGGCCCTCGGCCCACAGATGGGTGACCGCCTCGGCCGGGTCGGGCAACACCATCACCCACCGCCCGTCGGCCTCCACGACCCGCACACCGTCGGTCGTGTCCACCGAGCGGTCCCCGGCGGCCTCCACGACCCGCCGCATGACCATGCCCTTGACCGCCCACGGCGTGGCCAGGTCCCGCCGCAGCACATGAGCACGCGGTATCCGCGCGTCGATCTGGCTGAGCGTCAACTGCGTCCGCGCCACCAGACCGATCAGCCGTACGAAGGCGGCGGCGCCGTCGAAGACGCTGCTGAACTCGGGAATGATGAACCCGCCGCGCCCGTCGCCACCGAAGATGGTCGACTCCTCGCGGCCCACCCGCGTCAGGTCGTCGGCCGACGTGGTCGTCCAGTCCACCTGCGTACCGTGGTACGCGGCGACCTGCTCGGCGATCCGGGTCGTGGTCACCGGCAGCGCCACCCGCCCGCTGCGCCGCTCGGCCGCCACCAGGTCGAGCATCACCAGGAGCGCCCGGTCGTCCTCGACGATACGGCCGCGCTCGTCGACGAGCGAGAGCTTCTCGCCCACGGGGTCGAAGCGCACGCCGAACGCGGCACGGGACGAGGCCACGATCTCCCCGAGCCGCACCAGACCGGCCCGCCGGGCGTCGGCGGTCTCGGTCGGACGCGACTCGTCGAGCCCCGGGTTGATGACGAGCGAGTCGACCTGGAGCCGCCCGAGCAGACTGGGCAGGACAAGCCCCGCACTGCCGTTGGAGGCGTCGACCACGACCTTCAGCCCGGCCTCCTCGACCCCGGTCGTGTCGACCTTGCGCAGCAGCGATCCGGTGTACGAGTCGAAGACGCTGCTCGGGAACTGCAGGTCACCGATCTCACCGGGGAACGCACGCCGGTATTCCTGACGGGCGTAGACCCGGTCCAGCTTGCGCTGCCCGGCCGCCGAGAGGTCCGCCCCGCGCTCGTCGAAGAACATGATGTCCACGGAGTCCGGCACGCCTTGCGAGGTCCGGATCATGATCCCGCCGGCACTGCCCCGCGCCGTCTGCTGTCTCGCCACCGGCAGCGGTACGTTCTCCAGATCGCGTACGTCGATGGCGCTGGCCTGGAGCGCCGAGATCACCGCACGCTTCAGGGCGCGCGCGCCACGCGAGTGGTCACGGGCCGTGGTGACGGTCGCACCCTTCTTCAGGGTCGTCGCGTACGCACCGGCCAGCCGTACCGCCAGCTCCGGGGTGATCTCCACATTGAGGACGCCCGAGACACCGCGCGCCCCGAAGAGATGGGCCTGGCCGCGCGACTCCCAGATCACCGAGGTGTTGACGAACGCGCCCGCCTCGATGGTCTTGAACGGATAGACGCGGACGTTGCCCTGAATGATCGATTCCTCACCGACCAGGCACTCGTCCCCGATGACGGCCCCGTCCTCGATGCGGGCCGCCCGCATGATGTCGGTGTTCCGGCCGATCACGCAGCCGCGCAGATTGCTGTGCTGCCCGATGTAGACGTTGTCGTGGACGACGGCCTTGTGGAGGAAGGCGCCCGCCTTGACGACGACGTTGGAGCCGATGACCGTGTGCTCACGGATCTCCGCGCCGGCTTCGACCTTCGCGTAGTCGCCGATGTAGAGCGGACCGCGAAGCTCCGCGTCCGGGTGGACCTCGGCGCCCTCCGCGACCCAGACGCCGGGCGAGATCTCGAAGCCGTCGATGTCGACGTCGACCTTGCCTTCGAGGACGTCGGCCTGCGCCTTCACATAGCTCTCGTGGGTGCCGACGTCCTCCCAGTAGCCCTCGGCGACATAGCCGTAGATGGGCTTGCCCTCCTTCATCAGCTGAGGGAAGACGTCACCGGACCAGTCGACGGACGTGTCGGCCTCGACGTAGTCGAAGACCTCCGGCTCCATCACATAGATTCCGGTGTTCACCGTGTCCGAGAAGACCTGGCCCCAGGTCGGCTTCTCCAGGAAGCGCTCGACCTTTCCCTCTTCGTCGACGATGGTGATGCCGAATTCCAGCGGGTTGGGCACCCGGGTCAGGCACACCGTGACCAGTGCGCCCTTCTCCTTGTGGAAGTTGATGAGATCGGTCAGATCGAAATCGGTGAGGGCGTCACCCGAGATGACGAGGAAGGCATCGTCCTTCAGAGCCTCCTCGGCGTTCTTGACGCTGCCCGCGGTGCCGAGCGGCTTCTCCTCATTGGCATAGGTGAGCTCCATTCCGAGCTCTTCGCCGTCGCCGAAGTAGTTCTTGACCAGCGAGGCCAGGAACTGCACGGTTACGACGGTTTCATGCAGCCCATGCCGCTTGAGCAGCCGAAGCACATGCTCCATGATCGGCCGGTTTGCCACCGGCAGGAGCGGCTTGGGCATGCTCGAGGTCATGGGGCGAAGGCGTGTTCCTTCGCCACCGGCCATCACGACGGCCTTCATGTCGGAAGCGTCCTCCTTGACGAGACAACGGTCTAGCCGACTGCACCCGTCCGGGTGGGATCCCTGACTTCAAGCGCGGATCCCTCAGCTCCGAAGGACCGCCGACGAGCTCAATCGGCCTCTGGGTCCGCCTTGACCAGCCGGCGGACCTGAACCACATACAGGATCCCTGCCCACCAATACAGAGTTGTACCCCATCCGGCGAACGCCCATCCGAAAATCGCCGCCAGGTCGGCCAGCCATCCGCTTCCATCGCTGAGCAGCAGCAACGGGAAGGCGTACATGAGGTTGAAGGTGGCGGCCTTACCCAGGAAGTTCACCTGCGGCGGCGGATAGCCGTGCCTGCGGAGGATTCCCACCATCACCAGAAGCATCAGCTCCCGGGCCAGAAGGGCAGCGGTCAACCAAACGGGAAGAATCTCGCGCCACGTGAGACCGACGAGCGTGGAAAGGATGTACAGCCGGTCGGCTGCCGGATCGAGGAGCCGGCCGAGACTGCTGATCTGGTTCCAGCGCCGGGCGAGCTTCCCGTCCAGGTAGTCGCTGACACCGCTGAGCGCCAGTACGAGCAATGCCCAGCCATCGCTCTTGGGACCGCCGAACTCGGGGCGGAGGATCAGCCACAGGAACACGGGGACGCCGACGAGGCGCGCCATGCTGAGGATGTTGGGGATGGTGAGCACCCGGTCCGTCTGAACGCGAGTCTCCTGGACCTCCACCCGGGGGCCTCCTGTGAACGTGCCAACGATGCCCCCTGACCTTACCGGCAGCGCAAGGGTATGAGTGCACAGGGGTACGAGCGCGATCTGATCGGGTCCTGAACGCAAAAATGCCTCAACCCCCGGCCCAAAAGGGCACGGGGGTTGAGGCTAAAGATTGTTCGGCGGCGTCCTACTCTCCCACAGGGTCCCCCCTGCAGTACCATCGGCGCTGAAAGGCTTAGCTTCCGGGTTCGGAATGTAACCGGGCGTTTCCCTAACGCTATGACCACCGAAACACTATGAAAATTTGAACGCTGGCATTGACACAGCTGTTCGTTATTTCAGAAC
>NZ_JBJHPC010000239.1:0-10403 GCF_045257485.1 Streptomyces sp. YS-3
CTCCGGCCGCCGACCCGCGGACGCGGCCGGAGCGCGGTGAGCGGCCGGCGCCGCACCGGGGCCGCCGCGGCTCCCGCGCCCCCGGCCGCTTCCGCCGGGCGAGCCTGCCGTATCTGCTCCTGCTCCCGGCCCTCGCCCTCGAACTCCTCGTCCATCTGGTGCCGATGGCGATCGGCGCGGTGATGAGCTTCAAGACGCTCACCCAGTTCTACATCCGCGACTGGTCCACCGCGCCCTGGACCGGATTCGACAACTACAAGATCTCCGTCGACTTCTCCGCGCCCGTCGGCAGGGACCTGCTCGACTCCTTCGTCACCACCTGCCTGTTCACGGTGGCCTCGGTGGCGCTGTGCTGGCTGCTCGGCACGGCGGCGGCAATCTTCATGCAGGACGGCTTCCGCGGCCGGGGCCTGCTGCGCGCGCTCTTCCTCGTCCCGTACGCCCTGCCGGTCTACGCGGCCGTCATCACCTGGGCGTTCATGTTCCAGCGCGACAACGGGCTGGTCAACCACGTCCTGTACGACCAGCTCGGACTCGGCGGCGAGCGCTCCTTCTGGCTGATCGGCGACAACAGCTTCGTCGCGCTGCTGACCGTCTCGGTGTGGAAGGGCTGGCCGTTCGCCTTCCTCATCGTGACGGCCGGGCTGCAGAACATCCCCCAGGAGCTGTACGAGGCCGCCGCCATCGACGGCGCCGGGATGTGGCAGCGGATCCGCCGGATCACCCTGCCCTCGCTCCGGCCGGTCAACCAGGTCCTCGTCCTGGTGCTGTTCCTGTGGACGTTCAACGACTTCAACACGCCGTACGTGCTGTTCGGGCGCTCGGCGCCGAAGGCCGCGGACCTCATCTCCATCCACATCTACCAGTCCTCCTTCGTCACCTGGAACTTCGGCACCGGCGCCGCGATGTCGGTCCTGCTGCTGCTCTTCCTGCTCGTGGTGACCGCCGTGTACCTCCTGCTGACCTCCCGGGGAAGGAAGACCGCCGATGGCCGGCGCTAGCCCCACCGCACTGCCCCGCTCCTTCGTCCTGGCCCGCCGTGTCTTCCTCACCCTGCTCACCGGCTTCGTGCTGCTGCCCGTCTATGTGATGGCCAGCAGCTCCCTGAAGCCGCTGAAGGACGTGTCGGGGCGGTTCCGCTGGCTGCCCAGCGGGCTCACCGTCCGCCCCTACCTCGACATCTGGAAGACCGTCCCGCTCGCCAAGTACTTCGTGAACTCGCTGATCGTGGCGGGCGCGGCGACCGTGCTGTCCGTCGTCGTCGCGGTCCTCGCGGCGTACGCGGTGAGCCGCTACCGCTTCCGCGGCAAGCGGGTCTTCACCGTGACCGTGCTGTCCACCCAGATGTTCCCCGGCATCCTCTTCCTGCTGCCGCTGTTCCTGATCTTCGTCAACGTCGGCAACACCACCGGTGTCGCCCTCTACGGCTCGCGCGGCGGACTGATCCTCACCTATCTCACCTTCTCGCTGCCCTTCTCCATCTGGATGCTCATCGGCTACCTCGACTCGGTCCCGCGCGACCTCGACGAGGCGGCGATGGTCGACGGCTGCGGCCCGCTGGGCGCGCTGCTGCGGGTGGTGGTCCCGGCCGCGGTCCCCGGCATCGTGGCGGTCGCGGTGTACGCGTTCATGACGGCGTGGGGCGAGGTCCTGTTCGCCTCCGTGATGACCAACGACACCACCCGCACCCTCGCCGTGGGCCTCCAGGGCTACGCCACCCAGAACGACGTGTACTGGAACCAGGTCATGGCCGCCTCGCTGGTCGTCAGCGTGCCGGTGGTCGCCGGATTCCTGCTGCTCCAGCGCTATCTGGTGGCCGGGCTCACCGCCGGTGCCGTCAAGTGACGAGCCATCAGCCACTTTCCGCCGAAAGGACTTTCGTGACCGAGCCCATCGACCTCGCCGCCCTCCCGGAGGACTTCGCCTGGGGCGTGGCCACCTCCGCGTACCAGATCGAGGGAGCCGTGGCCGAGGACGGCCGAGCCCCCTCGATCTGGGACACCTTCTCGCACACCCCGGGAAGGACCGACGGCGGCGACCACGGCGACACCGCCTGCGACCACTACCACCGGTGGCGGGAGGACATCGCGCTGATGAAGGAGCTCGGCGTCACCTCGTACCGCTTCTCGCTCGCCTGGCCGCGCATCCTCCCCGGCGGCGACGGGCCGGTCAACCGGGCCGGGCTGGACTTCTACTCCCGCCTGGTCGACGCCCTCCTGGAAGCCGGGATCACCTCCAACGCCACGCTCTACCACTGGGACCTGCCCCAAACCCTCCAGGACCGCGGCGGCTGGCCCGCCCGCGAGACCGCGGAGCACTTCGCCGCGTACGCGACGGTCGCGGCCCGTGAGCTCGGCGACCGCGTCCCGCTGTGGTCCACCCTCAACGAGCCGCTGTGCTCGGCCTGGATCGGTCACCTCGAAGGACGGATGGCACCGGGCCTGACCGACATCACGGCCGCCGTCCGCGCCTCCTACCATCTGCTGCTCGGGCACGGCCTGGCCACCCGGGCGCTGCGCGCCGAAGCCCCCGGAGCGCAGGTCGGCATCGTCAACAACCTCTCGACCGTCGAGCCCGCCTCCGGCTCGGGGGCCGACCTCGCCGCCGCCCGCCGCATGGACGGCCACACCAACCGCTGGTGGCTGGACCCGGTGCACGGCCGGGGCTTCCCCGCCGACATGCGGGAGGTGTACGGGGTCGACCTGCCCGAGCGCCCCGGCGATCTCGACGCCATCGCCGAGCCGCTCGACTGGCTGGGCCTCAACTACTACTTCGGGGTGCGCGTCACCGACGACCCGCACGGTCCCTTCCCCTTCGCCCGCCAGGTCCCGCGCCCGCGCCTGCCGCGCACCGGGATGGGCTGGGAGATCGACGCGAGCGGCATCGAGGCCCTGCTGATGCGGCTGACCGACGACTACGGGGCCCGCCGCATCCACGTCACCGAGAACGGCTCGGCCTTCCCCGACGCCGTACTGCCCGACGGCACCGTCCACGACCCCGAGCGGGTGCGGTATCTGCGCGAGCACCTCGCCGCGTGCGCCCGCGCCGCCCGCAGGGGCGCCCCGCTCGCCGGGTACTACGCCTGGTCGCTCCTGGACAACTTCGAGTGGGCGTACGGCTACGACAAACGGTTCGGCCTGGTGCACGTCGACTACGCCACGCAGAGGCGCACGGTGAAGGGCAGCGGGCGCCAGTACGCGCGGATCATCGCCGACCACCTCGGTCGCGCCCCGCGCGCGGCCTGAACCCGTCAGGTCCGCCCGGGCCCGGCCAGGTGCGCGGCCAGCCGGTCCAGGAAGACCCGCTGTCCCGCCACCAGCCGGGCGGACGCCTCCTCGGGCGCGAGCCAGGCGAACCGGTCCATCTCGGGGAACTCCCGCCGCACGCCCGAGCCCCGCGGCCACTCCATGGTGAAGGTGCCGGGCACGGCACCGGCCAGGTCGAGGTCGCCCTCGACCGCCCAGACCGTCACCACCTTGCCGTTGGCCTGCCGCGCCTCCCCGAGCGGCACCGGGGTGCCCTCGGGGGCGGGCAGGCCGAGCTCCTCCTCGAACTCGCGCCGGGCCGCCGCCTGCGGCAGCTCCTCGGGGTCGTACTCACCCTTGGGGATCGACCAGGCGGCCTCGTCCCGGCCCGCCCAGAACGGGCCGCCCATGTGCCCGATCAGCACTTCGACGCCGGCCGGTACGGTCCGGTAGAGGAGGAGTCCCGCGCTGCGCTTCACGGCCATGGCCACCAGTGTGCTGGCCGGCCGGGCCCCCGGCGAGAGGGCGCGCCCGGCGCCCGGCTACGGCCGGCGGACGTACGGTGTGGTGGTGCTCAGCCGGGTGAAGCCCAGCCGGCGCAGGATGGGCTCGCTCCGGTCCGAGGCGTCGACCTGGAGGAAGCGGTAGCCGCGCTCGACGGCGACACGGGCGCGGTGGGCGACCAGCGCCCGGTAGATGCCCCTGCCGCGCCAGGCCTCGGCGGTGCCGCCGCCCCACAGCCCCGCGAACTCCGTCCCGGGGACGAGCTCCATCCGGGCCGCGGACACCGGCGCCCCGTCCGCCACCGCCACGACCGCGACCAGGGTTTCGGGGGCCTCGGCGAGCTGCTGTTCCATGGCCCGGGCGAGTCTGGAGGCGTCCCCTCCGAAGGCCTGCTCGTGCACGGTCCTCATCAGCGCGATCCCGGCCGCGTCGGTCACCGGCACCAGCTCCACCCCCTCGGGCAGGACCACGTCGTGGAGCTGGTCTTCGGCCTCGGCCACCATCAGGGCCTCGGCGGGTTCGGCCGTGAACCCGGCGGCGAGGAGGCGTTCACCGAGGTCGCCCGGGGTGTCGTGGGCGTACAGCTTCCATTCGAACTCGCGGTCCAGCGCGGCGAAGTGCCGTACTTGCGCGGCGATCTCACGCTCCGCGCACTCCTCGTCGAGGTCGGACCAGAGGATGGCGTTCCAGACGGGATCCGGCCCCGCATGACGCACCACCCGGCCCACGCGTTCGACCGTGGCTCCGGGGCCGTCGGCCGGGGAGTCCCGGCGCATCTGCCGGTCGAACAGGGCCAGTACCGCTTCGTTGTTCATGCGCTCACTCCAACATCGCCGGGGCCCGGTGACAAACGACTTATGGACCCTGCGGAGGGAGCGGGTCCGTGTACAACCCCCGCGGTAGGCGCGTGCACCGCGAACGGTTGACGCCATGCGTCTGACCTGCACCTAGGCTGCGGTCATGCGGATCCGCCCCGTCGCCGCCGATGTGTTCGTCGCGCTGGCACAGACCTGTGTCGCCGTGCTGCTGGGACGGGAGGCTTCCAGCCAGGGGCAGCCCCCGCTCGACCTGGTGGGATACGGGCTCGCCGTGGTCATCAACATGGCGTGCGCGTTCCGCTCCCGGGCACCCGTGGGGGTCTGCCTCTTCGTCGTCGCCACCTGGACGCTCTACGTCGCCCTGGGGAACTGGCCGGTCGTGGGCAGCTACGGCGGTCTGATCGCCTGCTACACGGTGGCCGCCACCCGTCCCGCCCGCACCTCCGCGAGCTGCGCCGTGCTCCTCGGCGCCGTCTGGCTGTTCGCCGGGTTCCGGGTCGGGAGCGACTCCTTGCCGTCCGTGGCCGTCCAGGCCGTCGCCGTACCGGCCGTGATCCGGCGCTTCGGCCGGGTGGCCCGCCGTTCCGCCCGGCTCGCCGAACAGCTCGCCCAGGAGCAGGAGGCCCGGGCCCGGCGCGAGGTGGCGGAGGAACGCGGCCGTATCGCACGGGAGTTGCACGACATCATCGCCCACCACATGTCGGTGATATCGGTCCAGTCGGGCCTGGCGCGGTTCGTCTTCACCTCCGATCCCGCCACCGCGCGCGGCGCGTTGGGCACCATCTCGGCGACCAGTCAGGAGGCGCTGGAGGAGCTGCGGCGCATGCTGCACGTGCTGCGCGCCGAGGACCTCGACGACGGGCCGTCCGCCCCGATGCCCGGTCTCGCGCGGCTGCCGGACATGGTGGAGCGGCTGCGGGCCGGCGGTCTGCCGGTCGGGCTGCGGGTGCGGGGGGAGGCGCGGGCGCTCGCGCCCGGTGTCGACCTGTGCGCGTACCGGGTGGCGCAGGAGGCGCTGACCAACGTCCTGAAGCACGCCCCCGGTGCCGTGACGAGCGTGGAAGTCTCCTACGAACGGAACCATGTCGCCCTGGCCGTCGTGAACGATGGTACGGGAGCGAATCCGGCCAGAAACCGGACGGGCGGGGGACATGGGTTGATCGGAATGCGGGAGCGGGCCAAGCTCTACGGCGGCACGATCACCACCGGCCCGGGGCGCGAGGGGGGTTTCGAGGTCCGGCTGCTGCTGCCGACCTCGGCCCAGCCGACCGCCTGACCGGGGCCGACGACACAGGGGGCAGACGCGACTCCATGACCAGGGCACTCGTGGTCGACGACCAGTTCCTCGTACGCGCCGGTCTGGTCGCGCTGCTACGGGCGGCGGGGGTCGACGTCGTCGGTGAGGCGAGCGACGGCGAGGAGGCCGTCGCCCAGGCCGCCCGGACGCGACCGGACGTGATCCTCATGGACATCCGGATGCCGGGGACGAACGGCATCACCGCCACCGAGCGGATCCTCGCGGACGCCGAGGACCCGGCGCCGCGCATCCTGATCCTCACCACCTTCGACCTCGACGAGTACGTGTACTCCGCGCTGCGCGCGGGCGCCTCGGGGTTCCTGCTCAAGGACGCGGGGCCGGAGCGGCTGCTCAACGCGGTCACGGCGGTCGGCGGCGGTGACACGCTCTTCGCGCCGAGCGTCACCCGACGCCTGGTGGAGGCCTTCGCGCGGCCCGCCGAGTGCGCCCCGCGGCTCTCGTCGGACCTGGCCGCGCTCACCGCCCGGGAGACGGAGGTCCTCAAACTCACCGCGCGCGGGCTGTCGAACCAGGAGATCTCCGAGCACCTCTTCATCAGCGAGGCGACAGTGAAGACCCATCTGAACCGGGCCATGAGCAAACTGGACCTGGCCAGCCGGGCGCAGGCGGTGGTGCTGGCGTACGAGTCGGGGCTGGTCACCCCGGGCGCGGGCAGCCGCTAGCGCGCGGGCGTCAACTCCCGTCGGGCGCCGTGCTGTTGTAGCGCAGGAGGTATGCGGCGAACCGGTCGAGGTCGGCCTCCTCCCAGTCCGCGAGGCGCTCGTGGAAGGCGTGCCGGCGCAGCACCGCGGCCTCGGCGAGCTTCTCGGTGCCCGCGGCGGTCAGGTGCAGCAGCTGGATGCGGTGGTCGGCGGGGTCGCTGCGGCGCTCGATGAACCCCAGCTTCTCCAGGGCCGCGATCTGCCGGCTGATCGTCGACTTGTCGAGCATGTAGTACGCGGCGAGGTCGGTCGCGCGGCACCCCTGCTGGTCCTCCAGATGGGACAGCAGGGTGAAGGAGACCAGCGACAGTTCCGGGTGCATCCGCGCGGCGGCGGCCCGCGCTCGGCGGGCGAACGCGGTCAGCTCCCGCTGGATGGTGGTGACCGACTGGTCTCGGCTGGGCACGGCTGGTCCTCTCACTGGCTAGTTGCATAATACAACGCCAGGGTTCGCGGTGCCCGCGCGCCACCCCGCCGAGTTCTTCACGCGTACGGGCCCGCCCTCACTCCTCGCCGTCCACCGTCTCCAGTGCCCGCGTCAGCCAGCGGATCCAGAACGTCTCCAGCTCGATGCCGCCGCGCAGCACGAGGTGGCGCAGCCGGTCCTGCTCGCTGTCGCGCTCCGGTGGGAAGTCCCGCTGCTCGATCGCCTCGTACAGCTCCAACTGCCGCTCGTGCAGCGTCAGATGGCGGCGCAGCTCGGCGGGGAGGCCCTCCGTGCCGACCACCGCCGCCGCCCGCACCCGCAGCAGCAGCGGGTCCCGCATGGCCCGCGGGTCCTGCCCGGCGGTGGCCCACGCGGCGAGCTCCGCGCGGCCCGCGGGCAGCACCTCGTACTCCTTCTTCTGGCCGCGCGCCCGGGCCTCGGACGGCAGCGCCCGGATGAACCCGGACTGCTCCAGCTTGCCCAGCTCGCGGTAGATCTGCTGGTGCGTCGCGGACCAGAAGAAGCCGAACGACTTGTCGAACCGGCGGGTCAGCTCCAGCCCCGACGAGGGCTTTTCGAGCAGAGCGGTCAGGATCGCGTGCGGGAGGGACATGAGCGCATCGTAGGTTCTGCCGGAACCGCCGCGCCGACCGCGGCCGTCAGAGGGCCGCCGCCAGCCTGGTGCCCTGGTCGATGGCGCGCTTGGCGTCCAGTTCGGCGGCCACGTCCGCGCCGCCGATCAGATGCGCGGTGGCGCCCGCCGCCGTCAGCTCCTCGTACAGATCGCGGCGCGGCTCCTGCCCCGCGCACAGGACCACGGTGTCCACCGGCAGCACGGTGGAGGCGCCGTCGACGGTGATGTGCAGCCCGGCGTCGTCGATCCGGTCGTAGGTGACACCCGGCACCATCGTCACCCCGCGGTGCTTGAGCTCGGTGCGGTGGATCCACCCCGTGGTCTTGCCGAGGCCCGCGCCGACCTTGGACGTCTTGCGCTGGAGCAGGTGCACCGCGCGCGGGGGCTTGGGACGCTCGGGCGCGCGCAGTCCACCGCGCTCGCCGTACGAGGTGTCGACGCCCCACTGCCGGAAGTACGTCTCGGGGTCCAGGCTGGCCGCGTCGCCGCCGTCGGTGAGGTACTCGGCCACGTCGAAGCCGATGCCGCCCGCGCCGACGATCGCGACCCGCTCGCCGACCGGCGCGCCGTCGCGCAGCACGTCGAGGTAGGTGACGACGCTGGGGTGGTCGGAGCCGGGGATCGCGGGAGTGCGGGGCGTGACACCGGTGGCGACGACGACCTCGTCGTAGCCGCCCGCGGTGAGCTCCGCCACGGTCGCGGTGGTGTTCAGCCGGACGTCCACACCGCGCAGTTCGAGCTGCGTACGGTAGTAGCGCAGCGTCTCGTGGAACTCCTCCTTGCCGGGGACGCGCTTGGCGATGTTCAGCTGGCCGCCGATCTCCGCCGCGGCGTCGAAGAGCGTGACCGCGTGGCCGCGCTCGGCCGCCGAGACCGCGAAGGCCAGCCCGGCGGGGCCCGCCCCGACCACGGCGAGGCTCTTGCGGCGCCTGGTGGGGGAGAGGGTCAGCTCGGTCTCGTGGCAGGCGCGCGGGTTGACCAGGCAGGAGGTGATCTTCCCGCTGAAGGTGTGGTCCAGACAGGCCTGGTTGCAGCCGATGCAGGTGTTGATGGTGTCCGGGCGCCCCGCTCGCGCCTTGGCGACGAACTCGGGGTCGGCGAGGAACGGCCGCGCCATCGACACCATGTCCGCCCGGCCCTCGGCGAGCAGCCGCTCGGCCACCTCGGGGGTGTTGATGCGGTTGCTGGTGATCAGCGGGATGGAGACGGACCCCATCAGCTTCTTGGTCACCCAGGTGTAGGCGCCGCGCGGCACCGAGGTGGCGATGGTCGGGATACGGGCCTCGTGCCAGCCGATGCCGGTGTTGATCAGGGTCGCCCCGGCCGCCTCGATGGCCCGCGCCAGCGTGACGACCTCCTCCAGGGTGGAGCCGCCCGGGACCAGGTCCAGCATGGAGAGCCGGTAGATGATGATGAAGTCCGCGCCGACCCGCTCGCGGGTGCGGCGGACGATCTCGACGGGGAAGCGCATCCGGTTCTCGTACGAGCCGCCCCAGCGGTCGGTGCGCCGGTTCACGGCGCCCGCGATGAACTCGTTGATCAGATAGCCCTCGGAGCCCATGATCTCGACGCCGTCGTACCCGGCGGACTTCGCCAGTCCGGCCGCGCGCACGAAGTCCTCGACGGTCTGCTCGACCTCCTCGTCGGTGAGGGCGTGCGGCACGAAGGGGCTGATGGGGGCCTGGAGCGCGCTCGGCGCCACCAGGTCCTGGTGGTAGGCGTACCGGCCGAAGTGCAGGATCTGCATCGCGATCCGGCCGCCCGCCGCGTGCACCGCGTCGGTGACCGTGCGGTGCTGGGCGGCCTCCGCCTCGGTGGTGAGCTTGGCGCCGCCCTCGTAGGGGCGGCCCGCGTCGTTGGGGGAGATACCGCCGGTGACCATGAGGCCGACCCCGCCGCGCGCCCGCTCGGCGTAGAACGCCGCCATCCGCTCGAAGCCGTTCTCGGCCTCTTCGAGCCCGATGTGCATGGACCCCATCAGCACCCGGTTGGGGAGGGTGGTGAAGCCGAGGTCGAGGGGGCTCAGCAGGTGGGGGTAGTCGCTCATCGGGGCGCCTCCAGATACGGCGGTGTCGTCGTCTCCAGTTGTAGAGCACGGGACAGGTGTTGTGCAACAAGTTGCATAAAGGTCGCGGTGCCGCCGAGGGAGCTGGCGCAGGGCCCGACGCGCGAGGGCCCGGCGGGAGCTTCCCGCCGGGCCCTCGTCCACGTGTCGCGGCTCACACCTTCCGGTAGTCGTACGCCTCCGAGGCCGCCGCCTCCACCGCCTCCAGCGGCGCCCCGGCCGAGGCGCTGACGACCGCCGCCACCGCGCCCTCGACGAAGGGCGCGTCGATCAGCAGGGTCCGGGGCGGCAGCTCGTCCTCGGCCAGCAGCGCCTTCACCGTGAGCACCGCGCTGCCCAGGTCCACCAGGACCGCCACGCCCGCGCCCCCGTCGACGGCCGCCGCCGCCTCGGCGATCAGCTCGGAGCTGGTGCCGAGGCCGCCGTCGGGGGTGCCGCCCGCCGCCGCGACGGGAGCGGTCGTGCCGCCGCCGGCCAGCCCTCTCGCGAGCGCGGCGACGGCCGCGGCGACCTCCGCGCTGTGCGAGACGAGCACGACCCCGACGAGCCCCGCGGCCCCGCCCGCCTCCTCGCCCGCTCCGCCCGCGCTCACGCGGCGGCCTCTTCGAGCGCCTCGACCAGCAGCGCTGCCGAGGTCGCGCCGGGGTCCTGATGCCCGATGGAGCGCTCGCCCAGATAGCTGGCCCTGCCC
>NZ_JBJHPC010000240.1:0-10392 GCF_045257485.1 Streptomyces sp. YS-3
GGGTGCGGGTGCGGCGGGGGCGGATGTCACCAGGAGTGGACGGTGGTGGCCGGTGCGGAGGCGGTGTAGAGCTCGTCGACGGCCCGTATCTCGAACCGGGCCGAGCGTTCGCCTCCTTCCGGCTCCAGTGCGGGAACGAAGAAGGCATTCCCGCACGTTCCCCCGAGGAAGCGGCGGTTTCCTCCCGGGAGCAGCCGGTGCAGTTCGTAGTGGCGCACCGCGCCGGGCGACGGGTGCCATGCCAAGCGCAGCGAGGTGCCCCCGGCACCGGTCGCCGAGCCGGTGACGCGCGCGCGGGTGGGCGCGGGCACGGGTGCGGCGGCCCGGTCGCGTACCGCCAGCGCGCCCAGACGCCAGGTGGCACGGCCGTGCGCGGTGAGCCGGACGCCGAGTGAACGCAGGGTGCCGAGGCGTCCGTTCACGCGTGGGGCGGCCGGTGTCAGCAGGTTCGGACGCAGGGTGCTGAGCCGCAGGGTCGAGGTGGTCCACCCGGCGCCGCCCGCCTTCAGCCGGCCCGCGGGGAGGTAGATGTACGGGACCGGTTCGCCCGGTCGGGCGGGCTCGCGCAGGGCCACGGCGAGCTCGACCGTCACCGTGCCCGCGTCGGCCCGGTGGGTGAGCTCGACGACCGTGGAGCGGGTCAGCGGCAGCCGGGTCGCGTGGAGTTCGACGGTGGCGGGGGCGTCGAAGTCACCGTCGACCAGCAGACTGGAGCCGCCGCGCCAGGCGTCGGCGAAGTCGAGGGTGACGGCCGGCCGGCGTCCGGCCGAGCGGACCACCCAGCGGCGGCCCGGCAGCCGGTCCTGGAGGCCGAGGTGGTTCCACTCGGCGGCCGAGACCACCTCGCCGTCCTGGTACCAGCGCAGCCCGTGCCCGGTGTTGAAGGAGGTCGCGAACGGCAGCCGGTCGACCGTCGAGCGGTCGGCGACGACCGTCGCCGGGGCACGCCAGCCGTCCGTGTCGGGCTGGGAGGGGTCGAGCGAGCGGCCCGTCCAGAAGCGGTCGTCGGCCGCGTGGAACCGCCCGGGTGTCCGGCCCTCGGGCGGCAGTTGGTTGCGCGTCCACTCGGGCCGGTAGAGACCGTAGGAGACGGTGTGCGGCCGGTCCCGGGGCACGATGGCGTCCCAGTCCACCGGGGTGTTCCAGCCCCGGGCCTCGACGTCGATCCCGGCCCACAGCTCGTAGCGGTCGCGGCCCAGCCGCCGCGCCAGGTCGCCCGAGTCCGCCAGGCTCCGCGGTGACCAGCGGAAGTCCACGAACATCGCGTCGGCGGTGCGGAAGAAGTCCTGGTTGCGGTCGTCGAGCGCGCCCTGCCAGCCGACCGAGCCGTCGATGGTCATCGCGTCGTACCAGGTGATCCGCAGCCCGGCGGTCTCGGCGCGCCTCTTGAGGTCGGTGACGAAGGCGAGCATCTCGGCGCCGAGGGCGGCGTCGCCGCCGTCGGTCTCGGCGTTGACGAACCAGCCGTCGAAGCCGTACGCGGTGGCGACCTCGACCAGCTTCGCGGCCAGCGGAAAGCGGCCGAGCGCGTCGCGCCGCACCAGGTCGCGGGTCCACCTCAGTTCGCCGCCCCAGGCGGTAGGCGGCAGGAAGACGGTGCCGAGTACGGGCACACCGTTGCGGTGGGCCGCGTCGACGATCGGCGCGTTGGGCGCGAGGATCAGCCCCTCCCCCGCCGAACCGCCCCAGAAGACCAGTTCGTCGAGGTAGGCCCAGTGGGTGAGCGCGTAGTAGTCGGCGGTGGGCGCGCCCTGGGAGGGGTTGCCCGCGGTGTGGTCGAAGGAGACGAGCGCCTGGACACGGGCCTGGCCGCCGCGGGCGGTCCGATTCACCGGGACCGGGGTGAACCGGGCGGCGAGCAGCACGGAGGCGGTGTTGAAGGCGAGGTCCTCGTCGTCCTCGGCCCTCCAGTCCTTCAGGCTGCGCCAGGTGATCCCGGGGCCGGGCGTACCGGAGGGCAGGGAGTCGGGGTACCAGTAGGAAGCGTGGGGCTGGAGGTCGGGGGCCGGGCCCTCGGCGGCGCGGGCGGCGGCGGACGGGAGCGCGAGGGCGGCGGCGGTCCCGACGCCGGTGAGGACGACGGAGCGACGGGTGGGGAGCTGACGCATGGGTGATCTCCGTTTCAGGTCGAGGGATGGTGGAGGGGCACACCGGTCGGCCCCGAAGGGGCGCGGGGAACTGCGCGGCCGGACCCTGACCGGCCCGCGGCCGAACGACCGCGCTCGCCGCTCCCAGGGCGCGCCGCGGGGCAGGCGGGACCTTCGCAACACGCCCTAGCGCACCGCACCAGGCCTCACCACCTCCTTGATCCCCCGCAGCGCCAGGTACTCCTCGTCCTCCGCCCGGCCGGCCAGCACGGCGGCCGGCCGCACCCCGTCCGCGACGAGCCGGGCGTACGCCTCGAAGACCGGCCCCCTCGGCGCGCACACGGAACGGCGCGGCGCCAGGACCTCGTCTCCCACGTCCACGACGAGCGCCGTGGTCCGGGGCGCGGGCGCGTGTACCCGTCCCCGCCACTCCTGGGCGAGCAGGGCCACCATGGACCCCGCCGGTTTGACGCGCCCGTCACTGGTCAACAGCCCGAGGCTGTACTCCAGTTCGGGGAAGTCCGCCAGCGACCGGTCCACGTCGTGGGAGCACCACCAGGTGATCCCCCACAGATCCGCGCAGTCCAGCGCGTTGACCACGGTCGCCTCGGTGAACGCGGCGGCGTGTGCGGCGGGGATCAGCGGCGCGGGCGCGCCGACCTCCTGGAGCCACACCGGCCGGTGCGGATCGTCGGCCCAGGCCTTCGACAGCTCGGTCAGGTACGCGGCGTGGTGCTCGGTGGCCGTACCGGTGCGCCCGTGTGCCTGGGCCGTACCGTTGAACACCCAGGAGTGCACGGTGGTCATGGCGCCGAGCCGGGCGGCGTGCGCGGGTGTGAAGGGCTGGTCGTCCTGGTACCAGGCCGCGTCGTACTCGGCGTGCACATGGGGCCTGCCGGGGGCGCCCTCCTCGCAGGCGGCGAGCATCCGCCCCACCCACGCCCCGGCCTGCGCGGGGGTGATGCGGTCGGGGTCGGGGTGCGGGCCGGACGCGAACTGGTTGATCTCGTTGCCGACGGTCATCCCGATGAAGTTGGGCCGGTCCGCGAGCGCTCCGGCGAGGGTGCGCAGCAGCGCCGCCTGCCCGTCGAGCACGTCCGGGTCGGTGAAGATGTTGCGCCGGTGCCAGGTCTGCGTCCAGGCGGGCAGGAAGTCGAAGCTGGACAGATGGCCCTGGAGGCCGTCGACGTTGACGTCGAGGCCGCGTTCGCCCGCCGCGTCGGCGAGCTGGACCAGCTGTTCGACCGCGCGCGGCCGTATCAGGGTGCGGTTGGGCTGGAAGTAGGGCCACACCGGGAAGACCCGGATGTGGTCGAGGCCGAGCGCCGCAATCGCGTCGAGGTCGGCGCGTACGGCGTCGAGGTCGAAGTCGAGCCAGTGGTGGAACCACCCCTGGCCGGGTGTGTAGTTGACGCCGAAGCGCACGGCGGCAGGCGTGCGGGCCTGTGCTGAAGGCATGCGGGTCCGTTCTGTGGGCGTGCCGCGGGTGGAGGAGCCGGAGGCCGGGGCTCAGCCCTTGACGGCTCCCTCGCCGACGCCGCGGAAGAAGTAGCGCTGCAGACAGGCGAAGAGCGCGATGAGCGGGGCGACGGCGATGACCGTGCCGGCCGCGACGAGCCGTTCGTCGTTGGCGAAGGTGCCGTGCAGGTAGTTCAGGCCGATGGTGAGGGTGAAGCGGTCCGGGTCGCTGAGGACGATCAACGGCCACAGGAAGTCATCCCAGGCGCCCATGAAGGCGAAGATGGCGACCACGGCGAGGGTGCCCTTGACGGCGGGCAGGGCGATCCGCAGATAGCGCTGCCAGGCGCTGGCCCCGTCGACGTAGGCCGCCTCCTCGATCTCGTACGGGAGGTTGAGGAAGGCGTTGCGCATCAGCAGGACGTTCATCGCGCCGATGGAGCCGGGCAGCAGGACCGCGATGAGGGTGTTGTTGAGGCCTAGGTCCCGCATGGTGGTGAACTGGGCGATGATGATGCCCTCGACGGGGACCAGCATGGCGAGGACGAACGCGAGGGCGGCGGCCCGGCGGCCCCGGAAGCGCATCCGGGCGAGGGCGTAGCCGGCCAGCGAGGCACCGACGCAGTTGGTGACGACGTTGGCGGCGGCGACCTTCAGCGAGTTCAGGGCGTAGTCCCAGACCGGGATGGTGTCGGCCACGCGCGTGTAGTTGCCGAGGGTCGGCTCGCCGGGCAGGAACCGGGGCGGGGAGCTGAAGATGTCCTCGTGCGGCCCCTTGAGCGAGGTGGACAGCTGCCACAGGAACGGGCCGACGGTGAGGGCCAGTACCGCCAGGAGCAGGGCGTAGCGCACCAGGAGCTGCCAGAGCGGGACGCGGCGTCCCTCCGCGTCGGTGATCCCGCGCGGGCGGGGTGCGGCGGGCGCCGGTCGTGACCGGGACCCGGCGTCGATGCCGGGGTCGGTTTCGGTGCTCACGCGTCCTCCCTCCGGTCCGCCCGCAGGACGAGCAGCATCAGTGCGACGGTGATGACGAAGACCACGACGGAGATCGCCGAGGCGTAGCCGACGCGTCCGGTCAGGCCCGTGCCGACCCGCTGGACGAGCATCACCAGCGTGGTGTCCTCGCCCGCGGGGCCTCCCCCGGGGCCCGCCATCAGATAGACCTCGGAGAAGACCTTGAAGGCCGAGACCGAGGAGAGCGCGGCGACCAGGACCATGGTGGAGCGCAGGGCGGGCACGGTGACGGTGAAGAAGCGGCGCACCGCCCCGGCCCCGTCGACCGCGGCGGCCTCGTGGAGTTCGCGCGGTACGTTGGCCAGCGCCGCCAAGTAAATGATCATGTAGTAGCCGAGGCCCTTCCAGACCGTGACCGCCATGGCGCTGCCGAGCAGCAGCCACTGGTCGCTCAGGAAGCCGACCTTGCCGGCGCCCACCGCCTCCAGCACCGAGTTGATCAGCCCCCGGTCGTCGAGCATCCACACCCAGATGAGGCCGACCACGACGATGGAGGCCACCACCGGGGTGTAGAACGCCGCCCGGAAGAAGGCGATGCCGGGGATGTGCCGCTGGACGAGCATCGCCAGGAGCAGCGGCAGGACGACGAGCGCCGGGACGACGCCGAGGACGTACAGGGTGCTGTTGCGCAGGCCGGTCCAGAACATGTCGTCGTGCCACAGCTCGCGGAAGTTGGCGAGGCCGACGTAGTGGCCGGGCACCAGGGTGCGGCGGTCGGTGAAGGAGTTCAGGACGGTGCTGACGAACGGGTACAGGCTGAACACGCCGACGACGAGCAGTCCGGGCGCCGCGAACAGCCAGGGGCTGGTGGGCAGATGGCGCCGGATGCGGCGGCCGGTCCGCGGCGGCCCGGAGCGGGGGCTCCGGGCCGCCGGGGCTGCGGTGAGGGTGCCGGAGGGGTGGGCGGCGGAGGCGGTGGGGCTGTCCACGGGACGGCTCAGCTCTGCTTCAGCAGCTGGTCACACGCCTTGACAGCGTTGTCAAGCGCTTCCTTGGGGCTCTCCTTGCCCTGGAGCGCCTTGGCCACCTCGTTGCGCAGCGCGACCTTCATCTGTTCGCTGAAGAGCACCGGTGTGTAGTTGACGGCCGTCTTCAGGGACTTGGCGGCGGCGATCCGCACCCGGGTCTCGTCGCTGCCGTCCTCCTTGGTGAAGTACGGGTCGTCGAGGGAGCCCGCGGTGCTGGGGAAGATGGCGACCTTCTTGGCGAACTCCATCTGGCGGGTGGCGTCGGTGACGAAGTGCGCGAAGGCGACGGCCGCGGGCTTGTGGCCGCTCCTGGCGTTCACCATGACGCCCATGACGTACATGTTCGCCTTGCCGGTGCTGCTGATCTGGTCGGTGATCCCGATGTTCTTGTAGAGCGTCGGGGCCTGCTTCTTGAAGTTGGCGAGGTCGAGTGCGCTGCCCGGGTTCATGGCGACCGACTCGGTCAGGAACTTGTGGCCGGTGGACTCGGGGGTGGCGGTCAGCGCCTGCGGGTCGAGTGCCTTGGCGTCGTACAACTCCTTGTACCTGGTGAGCAGTTCGACCCCCTTGGCGTCGTTGAACGCGAAGCCGTCGCCGCTCTTGTTCATCTGCTCGACGCCGTAGCGGCCGAAGTCCTCGATGGTGGGGATGTTCGCGAAGGTGGCGATCTTCCCGTTGCTCTGCTTCGCCATCCGCAGCCCGGCCGCGAAGACCTCGTCGTACGTCTTCGGGGGCTTCTGTGGGTCGAGACCCGCTTCGGTGAACAGCCGCTTGTTGTAGAACAGCGGACCGGTGTTGAGGTACCAGGGGAAGGCGTACGTGCCCTGCGTGCCCGGTATCCGGTGGCTCTCCCAGGCGCCGGGCAGGTACTCCTTGCGGTAGTCGGAGGCCGCCTTGTCGAGGTCGAGCGCGAGCCCGGCCCTGGCGAGCGGGGCCACCAGGTCCGGCGAGACGTTGACGACGTCGGGGAGGGTGCCGCCGGCCGCGTCGGCGCTGATCTTGTCGGCGTAGCCCTCGGCGGGGCGGTCGACCCACTTCACCTCGGTGCCGGGGTACTTCTTCTGAAAGTCCGCGATCACACCGTTGAAGTAGTCCTTGAAGTTCGCCTGGAGGTTCCAGGTCTGGAAGGTGATCTTCCCTTCGACCTTGCCGGACGCGTCGGAGGAGCCCGAGCCCGAGTCGGAGTCGCTGGAGCAGGCGCTCAGCGGCAGGACGGTGGCGAGGACGGCGGCAGCGGCGAGTGCCCTGCGGGAGATGCGCACGGTGTACGGCTCCTTTGCTCGGACCAGACGTGCGGACGGCGGAACCCGGCCGCCGGGGGCGCCCCTGAGGACCGCCCCCGGCAAGGACGCGATGCCGGGCGCTCACATCGGCAGACTTTGCGGTGCGATTCTTCAAAAAGTCAATAGGCCGCCCCAGTTGAATGACGTAGGCCCAGGTCACGGCTGTGCGCACGACAGTTGCGGTGATCTACTAATGCGCTTTAGAGTCAGGGAGCTCAAGCGCATTAGTACGCTGGGGCATTCACCGGCCGCGATCGGCCGGAACCAGCGGGAAAGGGGCACGGGTGACGGACAGCCCGCCGGCCGGCAAGGACACGCGGGCGGCCCGGCGCACACCGGCGCGCCGCCCGACGATGAAGGACATCGCCCAGCGGGCCGGGGTGTCGGAGAGCGCGGTGTCGTTCGCGCTCAACGACCGCCCCGGCGTCTCCGAGGTCACCCGGGACCGGGTCCGCCGGGTCGCCGAGCAACTGGGCTGGCGGCCGAGCACGGCGGCCCGGGCGCTCTCCGGCGAGGGCGCGGCCACGGTCGGCCTGGTGGTGGCGCGCCCGGCGGCGACGCTCGGCGTGGACTCGTTCTTCCTCCAGCTGATCTCCGGTATCCAGGAGGTCCTGGCGGAGCGTCAGCTCGGTCTGCTCTTCCAGGTGGTGGAGGACGTGGAGGCCGAGTGCGCGGTGTACCGGAGGTGGTGGGCCGAGC
Organism: Streptomyces sp. YS-3; assembly: GCF_045257485.1. Taxonomy (NCBI): domain Bacteria; kingdom Bacillati; phylum Actinomycetota; class Actinomycetes; order Kitasatosporales; family Streptomycetaceae; genus Streptomyces; species Streptomyces sp. YS-3. The sequence goes on from NZ_JBJHPC010000240.1 coordinate 7,510, forward strand.
ACCGGGTGGACGGTGTCCTGGTGGTCGACCCGCGCACCGACGACCCGCGCCCGGAGCTGCTCGACGAACTGGGGCTGCCGGGCGTCGTCATCGGCGGTCTGGCGGGCACCCACCCCGACCTCTCCCAGGTGCGCGCCGACGACGCCGCGGCGATGGCCGCGGTCGTCGGCAGGCTCCACGAGCTGGGCCACCGCCGGATCGTGCACATCGCGGGCCTCGGCTCACTCGCCCACACCGACCGCCGTATCCGCTCCCTGCGCGCCGAAGCCGAGCGGCGGGGCCTGGCCGGGGTCCGCTCGGTGACCACCGACTACTCCGACACCGAGGGCGCGGCGGTCACCCGCCGGGTGCTGGGCGGCCGGGCGGCACCGACCGCGCTGGTCTACGACAACGACGTGATGGCCGCGGCCGGCGCGGCCGTGGTCGCGGGCCTCGGCCTCTCGGTGCCCGGGGACGTCTCCATCGTGTCGTGGGAGGACTCGGTGCTGTGCCGGATGGTCCATCCGTGGCTCACCGCGCTCTCCCGGGACACCATCGCGTTCGGGCGGCTCGCCGCGCGCGAGCTGACGGCGCTGCTCGACGGCGCCGCCGCCCGGTCGGTCCCGATGCCGCCGCCCCGGCTGATCGAGCGGGAGAGCACCGCTCCCCCGCCGCTCACCGGGGCCTGAGCAGCAGGAGCGCCACGTCGTCGCTGCGCCCCTGGGTCTCCTGCACATGGCGTACGAGGGCCTCGGCGACCTCCTCCAGAGGCCGCCCGCCCACCTCGGCGAGCCGGTCGGCGACCGCCGCCACCGACTCGTCGAGGTCCACGCCCGAGACCTCGACCAGACCGTCGGTGTACAGGGCGAGGACCGACCCGGGCGACAGCGGCACCTCCGTGGTCGGGTAGACGGCCTCGGCCTCGATGCCCAGCAGCGGGCCGCCCGCCAGGTCCAGGGTGCGCACCCGCCCGTCCGGGTCCCTCAGCAGCGGCTGGGGATGCCCGGCGCGGGCCAGCAGGGCACGGCCGCGCGCGGTGTCCAGGTGCAGGTAGATGCAGCTGGCGAAGCGCTCGGCGGCCAGCTCGACCAGGAGCCGGTTGGTGGACTCCATGACCCGGCCGGGGGTCTGCCCGACGGCGGTGTAGGCGCGTACGGCCGTGCGGACCTGGCCCATCAGGGCCGCCGCGGTGACGTTGTGGCCCTGGACGTCGCCGATGACGGCGGCTGCCGCCGTCCCGACCGGCAGCAGGTCGTAGAAGTCGCCGCCGATGTCCATGCCCTGGGTGGCCGGCAGATAGCGCGCGGCCACCTCCAGACCCGGCAGGTCCGGCAGGGTGTGCGGCAGCAGGGCCTCCTGGAGGCCGTGGGCGAGCCGGTGCTTGGCGTCGTAGAGGCTCGCCCGCTCCAGGGCCTGGGCGATCAGCCCGCCCACGCTGGTCAGCACCGCGCGCTCCTCGGCCGTGAAGGCGCGCTCCTCGGCGTAGCCGAGCACACAGGTGCCCACGGCCCGGCCGGAGGCGATCAGCGGCAGATAGGCCCAGGCGGCCATCCCGTCGGGGGTCGCGTTGCGCAGCGGGTAGAGCCGCTCCAGCTGCGCGCGCGACTCGTAGAAGCCCGGTACGCCGGTGAGCAGGGCGCGTACGCCCGGGGTGTGCGCGGTGAGCGGCATCCCGTTGAAGCGGTCCACCAGCGAGGGGTCCTCGTAGCCGCGCTGGCCCAGCACATGGAGCCGCCCGCCGGAGGAGCCGAGCATGACCAGGGTCCGGCTGCCCACCGCCGGCATGATCTCGTCGGCCACCAGGTCGACCACGTCCCGTACGCCCACGGCCTCGGTCAGGGCGCTGGCCAGGCTCAGGACGTGCGAGATGGTCACCAGCCGCCCCGGCCCCTCCCCCTCGTCGCGCTGCGGACGGCCTCCCCGGGGCGTGGCACGGGCCCGGGTGATGCGCACGCTGAGCCCGGTGGTGCTCGGGTAGAGCCGGAAGGAGAGCCAGTCGCCGGGCGGGCGCAGCGCCACGAACGAGGTGATCTGCTGGCTGAGCAGCGCCGCCCGGTAGCGGTCCTCGTACATCGGGTCGTTCAGCCACGGCAGGGTCACCCAGGGCGGGGTGCCGAGCAGGCGCTCCAGGGGGACGCCGAGCAGGTCGGCGGCGGCCTGGTTGGCGTACTCGACCCGGCCGTCGAGGTCGAGGGCGCAGAGCCCGTACGGCAGGCGGGCGGCCATCCGGGCGGCCTGGGCGGCGCCGTTCTCCCCGGGCGGCAGCTCCGCCGGGCGCATCGCCGACTCGGGCAGCACCGGGATGCCCTGGCGGGCGGCCCACTCCATGTACTCGGCGAGCCGGTCGCAGGCGGCGGTGAGGCGCTGCCGCTCGGTGCGGGACAGGTCCGCCGGGTGCGAGCCGGGCCAGGTCGTGTAGACGGCCCCGTAGACGGTGCCGGCGGTGGCCACGGGGAGCGCGGCCAGGGCGAAGGGGTAGGGCAGCACGACCGCGATCCGGGGGTAGCGGCCGGCCATCTCCTCCTCGCCGCCGACCCAGACCAGACGGCGTTCGCGGGCCGCGTCGGCGACCGGGATGGGGGCGGCGAGCCCGACCCGCTCCCAGGGCGCGGCGAACACCCGGGGCAGGCCCGCGATGGCCGCCATGACCAGGACGTTCTCCTCGGGATCGAGCACGTAGACGGCCCCGGAGTGCGCCTGGACGTCGTCCAGCAGCCCGGTCAGTACGCGGGAGAGCACCGCCTGGTGCGGGGGCGCGCGGTCGGGCGGAGGACCGGGCGCATCCCGGTCGGGCACGGCGGACCACCTCCTCCAGGGCCGCGGGACACCTCTGGAAGATCCAGGCTGCCCGCTGACGGCCGTCCCCGCACGGCGAGCGGGCCCGGTGGCGCACCCGGGGGCGGC
>NZ_JBJHPC010000025.1:0-29612 GCF_045257485.1 Streptomyces sp. YS-3
GTGTACGGACCGGGTCCACCCCTTCGGGGGACGCCCCCCCGGGGGGTGAGATGTCGTCCCCGGGGCCACGGCCCCGGGCCCCGGTCTGCCCGGACTTCGTCTGCGGCGAGGTGGTCGGCTGGTCGCGCAGTTCCCCGCGCCCCTAAACCCGCGGCCGTCTGCGGGCCGGTGTAGGGCTGGTCGCGCAGTTCCCCGCGCCCCCGACCGCCGTTTGTCTGCGGGCCGTGGTGGGTTGCTCGCGCAGTTCCCCGCGCCCCTGGGCAGTTAGGGGCGCGGGGAACTGCGCGCTCAGCCACAGACGGTCCGCAGACGAACTCTCCAGCTTGCCCCGCAGGCGCCTCCCGGACCCACGGCCAACCCCCCAAGGGGCGCGGGGAACTGCGCGACCAGCCCCCACCGGCCCGCAGACGACCCCCGGCCCTAGAAGGGGCGCGGGGAACTGCGCGACCAGCCGCCCACCGAGCCGCAGATGACCGCGACCGGCCCCCGGCCAGCCACGCAGGCGCCCCCGGGCCCAACCGTCAGGCCGGCAACCCCAATTCCCTGGCGATCAGCATCCGCTGCACCTCACTCGTCCCCTCCCCGATCTCCAAAATCTTGGAGTCCCGCCACATCCGGGCCACCGGGTACTCGTTCATGAAGCCGTACCCGCCGTGGATCTGTGTCGCGTCCCGCGCGTTGTCCACCGCGACCGTGGACGAGTACAGCTTCGCCACCGCCGCCTCCTTCTTGAAGGACTCGCCCCGCACCAGACGGGACGCCGCGTCGCGCCAGCCCACCCGGGCCATGTGCGCCCGCATCTCCATGTCCGCGATCTTGAACTGGATCGCCTGGTTGTCCCCGATGGGACGGCCGAAGGCGTGGCGCTCGCGCGCGTACTTCACCGACTCGTCGACGCAGCCCTGCGCCAGCCCCGTGGCCAGCGCGGAGATCGCGACACGGCCCTCGTCGAGGATGCGCAGGAACTGGGCGTAGCCCCGGCCCTCCTCGCCCAGGAGGTTGGCCGCCGGGACGCGGACGTCCACGAAGGACAGCTCGCGGGTGTCCGAGGCGTTCCACCCCACCTTCGAGTACGGCGCGGCCACCGTGAAGCCCGGAGTCCCGGACGGGACGATGATCGAGGAGATCAGTGGGCGTCCGTCCGGCTTGCGGCCGGTCACGGCCGTGACCGTCACCAGGCCCGTGACATCCGTACCGGAATTGGTGATGAAGCACTTGGTGCCGTTGATGACCCACTCGTCACCGTCGCGCACCGCCGTCGTGCGCGTGCCCCCCGCGTCCGAGCCGCAGTCCGGCTCGGTCAGGCCGAACGCGCCGAGCATCTCCCCGGCGCAGAGCTTGGGCAGCCACTCCCGCTTCTGCTCCTCCGTACCGAACCGGAACACCGGCATCGCGCCGAGCGAGACCCCCGCCTCCAGGGTGATGGCCACCGACGAGTCGACCCGCGCCAGCTCCTCCAGGGCGATGCCCAGCGCCAGGTAGTCCCCGCCCATGCCCCCGTACTCCTCGGGGAAGGGCAGCCCGAACAGGCCCATACGGCCCATCTCGCGGACGATCTCGTACGGGAACTCGTGGCGCTCGTAGAAGTCGCCGATCTTGGGGGCGACGACGTCGTGCGCGAACTCCTCGACCGTACGGCGGAGTTCTTCGTGCTCGTCGGAGAGCCGGTGGTCAAGGGACATGGGGGTCACTCCTTGTGGGAGTCGGGGGAGAGGGCGCGGACGGTGCGGGACGGGCTCGGCCGTCCCAGCTGCTCGGCGAGCCACACGCTGGTGGCGGTGAGCCTGCCGAGGTCGACCCCGGTGTCGATACCGAGGCCCTGGAGCATCCACACGAGGTCTTCGGTGGCGAGGTTTCCGGTGGCGGACTTGGCGTACGGACAGCCGCCCAGGCCGCCCGCCGAGGCGTCGACCGTGGTGACGCCGTGCTGGAGGGCCGCGAGGGTGTTGGCGAGCGCCTGGCCGTAGGTGTCGTGGAAGTGCACCCCGATCGCGGAGGTCGCCACGCCCTCCTCGTTCAGCGCCGTCAGCAGGCTCTGGACGTGGGACGGGGTCGCGACCCCGATCGTGTCCCCGAGGCTCAGCTCGTCGCAGCCCAGGTCCATGAGGGACTTGGCGACGCGGACGACCTGCTGGACGGCGACGGCTCCCTCCCACGGGTCGCCGAAGCACATCGACAGATAGCCCCGGACATGGACCCGCTGCTCCTTCGCGCGGGCCACGACCGGCGCGAACATCGCCAGCGACTCGTCCACCGTACGGTTCAGATTGGCCTTGGCGAAGGACTCCGTGGCGCTGGCGAAGACCGCGATCCGGTCGGCGCCGAGCGCGAGCGCCCGGTCCAGGCCGCGCTCGTTGGGCACCAGGACCGGCAGCGCCACGCCCGCGATGCCACCGAGCATCGGGAAGAGCCGCTCGGCGTCGGCCAGTTGGGGCACCCACTTGGGATGCACGAAGCTGGTCGCCTCGATGGTGGTCAGACCCGCGTCCGCGAGGCGGCGGACGAACTCGGCCTTGACCTCGGTGGGGACGACGGCCTTCTCGTTCTGCAGGCCGTCGCGGGCCCCGACCTCGTGGATGCGCACCGAGGCGGGCAGGCCCGGCGCCGGTACGACCATGGGGAGCGTCACTGGTCCTCCTCCTTCGGGGTCACCACGGCCAGCACCTGGTCCATGGCGACGGTCGAGCCGGGGGAGACGTCCAGCTCGGTGACGGTGCCGGCGTGCGGGGCGGAGATGACGTGCTCCATCTTCATGGCCTCGACCACCAGCAGGCTCTGGCCCGCCGCGACCTCGTCCCCGACGGCCACCTTGACGACGGTGACGGTGCCGGGCATCGGGGCGGCCAGGGTGTCCGCGCCGCCGCGCGCGGCGCCGCCGAGGCTCGCCGCGACCGGGTCGTGGTCCAGCACGTGCCAGCTGTCCCCGTCCCGCCCCAGCCAGGTCCCCTCCGGGGAGGAGGCGGTGGTGAAGGTGTGGGTGACGCCGTCGAGTTCCACGCGGACGTGCCCGGGGGCGACCTGTCCGGCGGCCTCGCCACGCACCACATGAGTGACGGGTTCGAGTCCCGGTACCCGGAACGGGAAGGCCAGCGGAGCCGGTTCGCCGCCGATGCGCCAGCCGCTCGGCACCGCGAACGGGTCCAGCCATCCGCCGGTGGCCGTCGGCCGCAGGGCCTCCTGCCGTACCAGCGCCGCCGCCGCGTACACCTCGTCCGGGACACCGTCCGGCACCAGGGTGTCGGCCTCGCGCTCGACCAGGCCCGTGTCGAGGTCGCCCGCGACCACGGCCGGGTGGGCGAGCAGCCGGCGCAGGAAGCCCGCGTTGGTGGGCACGCCCAGCGTGACCGTGTCGGCCAGCGCGGCGCGCAGCCGGCGCAGGGCGGTGGCGCGGTCCGGTCCGTACGCGATGACCTTGGAGAGCATCGGGTCGTAGAGGCTGCCGACCTCGGTGCCCTCGCTCAGGCCCGAGTCGGTGCGCACCCCGTCGCCCTGGGGCTCGCGCAGCGCCAGGACCGTGCCCCCCGAGGGCAGGAAGCCCCGGGCGGGGTCCTCGGCGCAGATCCGGGCCTCCACGGCGTGGCCCGTCAGGGTGATGTCCTGCTGTGCGAACGGCAGGTGTTCGCCGGAGGCGACCCGCACCTGCCACTCCACCAGGTCCAGCCCGGTGATCAGCTCGGTGACCGGGTGCTCGACCTGGAGGCGGGTGTTCATCTCCATGAAGTAGTACGAGGAGGGGTCGTTGCCCGGGACGATGAACTCGACCGTGCCCGCGCCCGCGTAGCCGCAGGAGCGGGCCGCCTGGACCGCCGCCTCGCCCATGGCGGCCCGGGTCGCCTCGTCGAGCAGGACCGAGGGGGCCTCCTCGATGATCTTCTGGTGGCGGCGCTGGAGGGAGCACTCGCGCTCGCCGAGGTGCACCACGTTGCCGTGGCCGTCCGCGAGGACCTGGATCTCGATGTGGCGGGGGCGGTCGATCCACCGCTCCACCAGGAGCGTGTCGTCGCCGAAGGAGGCGCGGGCCTCGCGCCGGGCGGCGGCGATCTCGTCGGCGAGGGCCGCCTCCTCGCGGACCAGCCGCATGCCCTTGCCGCCGCCGCCCGCGCTGGGCTTCAGCAGGACCGGCATCCCGATCTCGCGGGCCGCGTCGGCGAGTTGGCCGTCGCTCAGGCCGCTGCCGGAGGAGCCGGGCACGACCGGGACGCCGGCCGCCTGCACGGTCTCCTTGGCGCGGATCTTGTCGCCCATCAGGGAGATGGCGTCGGCCGGGGGGCCGATGAAGACCAGGCCCGCTTCGGCGCACGCGCGCGCGAAGGCCGCGTTCTCGGCGAGGAAGCCGTAGCCCGGGTGGACGGCCTGGGCGCCGCTGCGCGCCGCCGCCTCAAGGAGCCGGTCGATGGAGAGGTAGCTCTCGGACGCCGCCGCCGGGCCGATCCGCACGGCCGTGTCGGCCTCGCGCACATGGCGGGCGTCCGCGTCCGCGTCGCTGAACACCGCGACCGAGCGCACCCCGAGGGCGCGCAGGGTGCGGATGACACGGACGGCGATCTCGCCCCGGTTGGCGACGAGGACTGTGTCGAACATCGTCATGGTCCGCCTCACATCCGGAAGACGCCGAAGCCGGGCGCCGAGTAGTCCCGCTGGGGGAGGGGGGCGTTGGCACAGGCCGTCAGGGCGAGCCCGAGGACCTGGCGGGTGTCGGCGGGGTCGATGACCCCGTCGTCCCACAGCCGGGCCGACGCGTAGTAGGCGTTGCCCTGCTGCTCGTACTGCGCGCGGATGGGGTCCTTGAAGGACTCCTCCTCCTCGGCGGGCCAGGACTCGCCGCGGGCCTCCAGCTGGTCGCGCTTGACGGTGGCCAGCACCGAGGCGGCCTGCTCGCCGCCCATCACGGAGATCTTGGCGTTGGGCCACATCCACAGGAAGCGCGGCGAGTACGCCCGGCCGCACATCGAGTAGTTCCCCGCCCCGTACGACCCGCCGACCACGACCGTCAGCTTGGGGACGCGGGTGCAGGCCACGGCGGTGACCATCTTGGCGCCGTGCTTGGCGATGCCCCCCGCCTCGTAGTCCCGGCCGACCATGAAGCCCGAGATGTTCTGGAGGAAGACCAGCGGGATGCCGCGCTGGTCGCACAGCTCGATGAAGTGGGCGCCCTTCTGGGCGGACTCGGAGAACAGGATGCCGTTGTTGGCGACGATGCCGACCGGGTGGCCGTGGATCCGGGCGAAGCCGGTGACCAGCGTCTGCCCGAACTCGGACTTGAACTCCTGGAAGCGCGAGCCGTCGACCACGCGCGCGATGACCTCGCGGACGTCGTACGGCGTGCGCGAGTCGACCGGGACCGCCCCGTACAGCCCCGAGGGGTCGGCCTTCGGCTCCTCCACCGGCTCCACGCTCCAGGGCAGCTCCCCGCGCGCGGGGAGGGTGGCCACGATGGTGCGCACGATGCGCAGCGCGTGCGCGTCGTCCTCGGCGAGGTGGTCGGTGACGCCGGAGGTGCGCGAGTGGACCTCGCCGCCGCCGAGCTCCTCGGCGGTGACGACCTCACCGGTGGCGGCCTTCACCAGCGGCGGGCCGCCGAGGAAGATCGTGCCCTGGTTGCGGACGATCACGGCCTCGTCGCTCATCGCCGGGACGTAGGCCCCGCCGGCCGTGCAGGAGCCGAGGACCGCCGCGATCTGCGGAATACCGGCGCCCGACATCCGGGCCTGGTTGTAGAAGATCCGCCCGAAGTGGTCCCGGTCGGGGAAGACCTCGTCCTGCATCGGCAGGAAGGCGCCGCCGGAGTCGACCAGGTACAGACACGGCAGCCGGTTCTCCAGGGCCACCTCCTGGGCGCGCAGGTGCTTCTTCACCGTCATCGGGTAGTACGTGCCGCCCTTGACCGTGGCGTCGTTGGCCACGATCACGCACTCGCGACCGCTGACCCGCCCGATCCCGGCGATCACCCCGGCGGCGGGCGCCTGCCCCCCGTACATCCCGTCGGCCGCGAGCGGCGCCAGCTCCAGGAAGGGCGAGCCGGGGTCGAGCAGGGTGTCGACCCGGTCGCGCGGCAGCAGCTTCCCGCGCGCGACATGGCGCTCGCGGGCCCGCTCGCCGCCGCCGAGACGCGCCGCGGCCAGTCTGGCGCGCAGCTCCTCGCCGAGGGCGCGGTGCGCCTCCTCGTTGGCCCGCCATGCCTCGGACGCGGGATCGGCCGCGCTCCCAAGGACCGGTGCCTGCTGCATCGTGTCGAGCCCCCTTGCCCGTACGAAGTCTCCGGCGGAGTCTTCCGGTGAGATCTCCGGCCGGATGTTAATGACCGTTAACTCATTTCCACCAGGTTAACGAGCGCTAACCGCGTTGTCTAGAATGAATTCCCATGAGCACCCGGACCGATGCCCCCACCCGCCGCGAGCAGATCCTGCGCGAGGCCGCGCGCCTCTTCGCCGAGCGCGGCTTCCACGGCGTGGGCGTCGACGAGATAGGCGCGGCCGTCGGCATCAGCGGCCCCGGTCTCTACCGGCACTTCGCGGGCAAGGACGCGATGCTGGCGGAGCTGCTGGTCGGGATCAGCGGGCGGCTCTACGACGGCGGGCGCAAGCGGGTCGCCGAGGCGGACGGGGGCCCCGAGGCGGTCCTCGGCTCGCTCATCGACGGCCACATCGACTTCGCCCTCGACGACCGGGCGCTCATCACCCTCCACGACCGGGAGCTGGACCGGCTGCGCGACAGCGACCGCAAGCTGGTGCGCCAGCTCCAGCGGCAGTACGTGGAACTGTGGGTCGCGGTCGTCCGCGAGCTGTACCCGCACGGCTCCGAGGCCGAGGTCCGGGCCGCCGTCCACGCGGTGTTCGGCCTGCTCAACTCGACCCCGCACCTGGGCTCGTACGGGGCGGGGCTGCCGGGGCGCGCCGCCACGGAGGCGCTGCTGCGGCGCCTGGCGCACGGGGCGTTCGCGGCGCTCGCGAACTGAGCCCCCACGCGCGCGTGACGGGTGCGCGAGGGGGGCGCGAGGGATGCTCCGGGGCGCCCGTGGCCGCACGTCCACTGCGCGGACGACGCCGCCGGGTGCCGCGCGCGGGGGCAGAATGGGGCGCATGCCGATACCCAGCCGTGCCGCTCTCGTCGACCACCTCGTCCGCACCCGTATCGCCGGAGACGTCGCCACCCCCCGCGACAACAACCTCTCCCACTACCGCAAGCTCGCCAACGGCGACCGCCACTACTGGCTGGGCCTGGAGCTGGGCGAGCGCTGGAGCGACGAGCAGGACGTGCTCGCCGTGATGGCCGAGCGCTGCGGCGTCGTCGACGACCCCGGGCACCGCACCGGCCAGGACACCATCGACCCGGAGCTGACGGTCGACGCGCTGGAGCGGATGGCGGCGCGGCTGCGGAAGGCCGTGGCGGGCAAGGAGCGGGTGCTCTTCGCCACCGGCCACCCCGGTGCGCTCATCGACGTGCACAGCCGGACCGCGGCGGCGCTGCGGGCGGCGGGCTGCGAGATCGTGCGCATCCCGGACGGGGTGACGGCCGACGAGGGCTGTGTGGTGCAGTTCGCGGATGTCTCGCTGTACGAGCGGGGCGCGTCCCTGTGGCACACGCACTCGCCCGCGCCCATGGCGGCGATCCTGGACGCGCTGGAGCGGGAGGGGCGGGCGCTGCCGGATCTGGTCGTCGCGGACCACGGGTGGGCCGGGTGCGCCGCCCAGCGCGGGATCGACGCGGTCGGGTACGCCGACTGCAACGACCCCGCGCTGTTCCTGGCGGAGGCGGAGGGGACGCTTCAGGTCGCGGTGCCGCTGGACGACCACGTGGTCGACCCCCGGTTCTACGAGCCGATGACCGAATACCTGCTGGGCGCGGCCGAGTTGGTCTGAGGCGGCGGGCCCGGGCCCGCCGCGGGGCTCCCGGGCCTACCGCGGGACCCTGACCACGCCCTCCTGGACCACCGTCACCGCCAGGCGGCCGTCCTGGGTGTAGATGCGGGCCTGGCCCAGCCCCCGGCCCCCCGAGGCCGACGGGGACTCCTGGTCGTACAGGAGCCACTCGTCGGCCCGGAACGGGCGGTGGAACCACATCGCGTGGTCCAGGGAAGCGCCCACCACGTCCCGGACCGCCCAGCCGCCCCGGCCGTGCGCGAGCAGCACCGAGTCGAGCAGCGTCATGTCGGAGACGTAGGTGGCCAGCGCGATGTGCAGCAGGGGGTCGTCCGCGAGCTTGGCGTTCGTACGGAACCAGACCTGCGAGCGCGGCTCGCGCGGGGTGCCGACGCCGGCCCACGGCGGCGCGTCCGCGTAGCGCAGGTCGACGGCCGCGCGCGCCTCGATCAGGCGCTCGGCCACGTCCGCGGGCAGCTGGCGCGGCAGCATCTCGGCCGCCGTCGGCAGTGACTCCGGGTCCGGCGCGGGCGGCATGTCCGCCTGGTGCTCCAGCCCCTCCTCGTACCTCTGGAAGGACGCCGAGAGGTGGAAGATCGGCTGGCCGTGCTGGACCGCGACGACCCTGCGGGTGGTGAAGGAGCGGCCGTCGCGGATGCGGTCGACCAGGTAGACGATCGGCGCGCCCGGGTCCCCGGCGCGCAGGAAGTACGCGTGCAGGGAGTGCGGCGTCGGGGTCTCGGCGGAAACGGTGCGGCCCGCGGCGACCAGTGCCTGGGCCGCGACCTGTCCGCCGAAGACGCGCGGGACGAGCGCCGAGCGGGAGCGGCCCCGGAAGTAGTCCCGCTCGATCTGCTCCAGGTCGAGCAGATCGAGCAGGGCATCCAGAGCCTCGGTCACAGACCCATGTCCTTGGCGATGATCGACTTCATGATCTCGCTGGTGCCGCCGTAGATCCGGTTGACGCGGTTGTCGGCGTACAGACGGGCGATCGGGTACTCGTTCATGAAGCCGTAGCCGCCGTGCAGCTGGAGGCAGCGGTCGATGACGCGGTGGGCGACCTCGGTGCAGAACAGCTTGGCGGAGGCGGCCTCGGCCGGGGTCAGCTCGCCCGCGTCGAGGGCTTCGAGGGCGCGGTCGGCGACCGCCTCGGCGGCGTCCACCTCGGCCTGGCAGGCGGCCAGTTCGAACTTGGTGTTCTGGAAGTGCGCGACCGGCTTGCCGAAGACCGTGCGCTCCTGGACGTACTCCTTGGCGAACCGGACAGCCGCCTTGGCCTGCGCGTAGGCGCCGAAGGCGATGCCCCAGCGCTCGGAGGCGAGGTTGTGGCCGAGGTAGTAGAAGCCCTTGTTCTCCTCGCCGAGCAGGTCCTCGACGGGGACCTTCACATCGACGAACGCCAGCTCGGCGGTGTCGGAGGTGCGCAGGCCGAGCTTGTCGAGCTTGCGGCCGATGGAGTAGCCCTCGGACTTGGTGTCGACGGCGAACAGCGAGATGCCGTGGCGGCGGTCCTCGGCGGTGGGCGCGGCGGTGCGGGCGCAGACGATCACGCGGTCGGCGTGGACGCCGCCGGTGATGAAGGTCTTGGCGCCGTTGAGGACGTAGTGCGTGCCGTCCTCGGAGAGCTTCGCGGTGGTCTTCATGCCCGCGAGGTCGGAGCCGGTGCCCGGCTCGGTCATCGCCAGCGCCCACATCTCCTCGCCGGAGACGAACTTGGGCAGGAAGCGCTTCTTCTGCTCGTCGCTGGCGAGCATCTTGATGTACGGCAGGCCCAGCAGCACGTGCACACCGGAGCCGCCGAACTGGACGCCCGCGCGGGCCGTCTCCTCGTACATGACGGCCTCGAACTTGTACGACTCGATGCCGGCGCCGCCGAACTCCTCGTCGACGCGGATGCCGAAGACGCCGAGCTCGGCGAGCTTGTAGTAGAAGTCGCGCGGCGCCTGGCCGGCGGCGAACCACTCGTCGTAGACCGGGACGACCTCGGCCTCGATGAAGGCCCGGATGGTGTCCCGGAACGCCTCGTGGTCCTCGTTGAATACGGTGCGGCGCACGGACGCTCTCCTTCTGACGGTGGCGGCGGCTTGGCTAAGCGCTTGCTCAGAGTTGAAAGACGAAGTTACCCGGCGGTCACTCGCACTGTCCAGAGTGAGGCTCAGCACGTCCGCGCGCACTCCGCAGCGCGAGCCACAGCTCCGTACGGACGTCCATGTCGTCCAGGTCCGCGTCCAGCAGCGCCGCGCAGCGGGCCACGCGCTGGCGGACGGTGTTGCGGTGCACCCCGAGGGCCACGGCCGTGCGGTCCCAGCTGCCGTGCAGCGAGAGCCAGGTGCGCAGGGTCGTCACCAGCGGCTCGGCGAGCGGGGCGAGCAGCGCGCGGGCGTACGCGGCGGCCTCCTCCGGGTCCACCAGCGAGGCGTAGCCGCCGGTGCGGTGGCGTACCAGTGGCGTCCGGGCGGCCTCGGCCCGGCGCAGGGCCCGCGCCGCCTGGGCGTCGGCCGCGGCCAGCTCCCCGGCCGCCACGGGCGCGCTCACGCCCAGCGTCCAGCCGGGGCGTGTGGCCACCTCCCGCCCGTCGGGGACGAGTACGCGCGCGTGGCCGCCGTCCGCCTCCACCAGCGGGCTGCCGAGGTCGGGCGGGTCGCCCTCCCCGCGCGCGTGGACGACCGTCCAGGGCCCCTCGCCGAGCAGCGGTGCGACCTCGGCCGGGGCCGCGCCGAGCAGCAGCCGCACCAGCGCGGCCGAGCGGACGGCCTCGCCCGCGCCCTGGCGGTCCGCGGTGAGCAGGGAGAGCAGTACGGACGCGACCCCGGCCACGGTGTGGTCGCCCGCCTCGCGCCGCTCGGCCACGGTCCCGAGCACCAGCTGCCGCGGTCCGGTCAGGGCGTACGCGGCGAGGTGCGGGCCCGCGCCGGTGTCGGTGGCGGACGCGGGGGAGCCGGGGGTGCCCGGGGCCACCACCGCCGCCAGCCGGCGCAGCGCCGCCGCCGCGTGCGGGGACGGCTCCGGGCCGGCTGCCCGCAGGACCTCGCCGCCGGGGCCGAGCAGCCCCGCCCAGCCGCCGAGCCCGACCGCGAGCTGGTGCAGGACCGCCGGCACCGGGTCCGGGCGGGCCGCCGCCGCGGCGAGCCCCTGCTGAGCCCGGGCGACCCGGCGCAGCTCATGGTGGCGGGCCCGGGTCATCAGCCCCCACACCGCGCGGGCGACCGCGGTGAAGGTGGTGGTCGGCGGCACTTCGAGGAGCGGCAGCCGGTGCCGCTCGCAGGCGTCGACCAGCGCCGCCGGGACCGTGTCGTACACGGGCGTGACGCCGAAGCCGAGCGCCGCCGCGCCCGCCTCGGCGACCCGCGCCGCGTACCGCTCCGGGTCGCTGAGCTGCAGGCCCGCGGTCAGCAGCAGCTCCCCACCGAGCAGATACGGATACGGGTCGGCCATCTCCGAGGTGTGCACCCAGTGCACATCGGCCTCGGGCGGCCCCGCGATCCGCCGCAGACCGAGGTCGGTGCGGGTCAGCAGGGCCGACAGCGGCACAGGAGGGGTGGGAGGGACGGAGGAGTCCGGCATGGTGGAGGATCCATCCATCATCGGCGTCGGGAGTGGAGGAAACGTACACTTCAGTGTCGCTGCCCGGCGACCTATCGTCGTGGTGAACTGCATGAACCGTGTGAAGTGCGCGAACCGCACAGAACGCATGAATCGCTGAAACGAAGGGCCATTCACATGAGCAGCAACGAAACGCCGCGCGGTCCGATCGACTCGTCCCGCGTCCCGCGGTACGCCGGTCCCGCGACCTTCGCCCGGCTGCCCCGCCTCGACGAGGTCGGCACCGCCGACGTCGCCGTGGTCGGCGTGCCCTTCGACAGCGGTGTCTCCTACCGGCCCGGCGCCCGCTTCGGCGGCAACGCCATCCGCGAGGCCTCCCGTCTGCTGCGGCCGTACAACCCCGCTCAGGACGCCTCGCCCTTCGCGCTCGCCCAGGTCGCGGACGGCGGCGACATCGCGGTGAACCCGTTCAACATCAACGAGGCCGTGGACACCATCGAGGCCGCCGCCGACGACCTGCTCGGCACCGGCGCCCGGCTGATGACGCTCGGCGGCGACCACACCATCGCGCTGCCCCTCCTGCGGAGCGTCGCCAAGAAGCACGGCCCGGTCGCGCTGCTCCACTTCGACGCGCACCTGGACACCTGGGACACCTACTTCGGCGCCGAGTACACCCACGGCACCCCGTTCCGCCGCGCGGTCGAGGAGGGCATCCTCGACACCGAGGCGCTCTCCCACGTCGGCACCCGCGGCCCGCTCTACGGCAAGCAGGACCTCACCGACGACGAGAAGATGGGCTTCGGCATCGTCACCTCGGCCGACGTCTACCGCCGCGGCGCCGACGAGATCGCCGACCAGCTGCGCCAGCGCATCGGCGACCGCCCGCTCTACATCTCCATCGACATCGACTGCCTCGACCCGGCGCACGCCCCCGGCACCGGCACCCCGGAGGCGGGCGGCATGACCTCCCGCGAGCTCCTGGAGATCCTGCGGGGCCTGGCCTCCTGCAACCTGGTCTCGGCCGACGTCGTCGAGGTCGCCCCGGCGTACGACCACGCCGAGATCACCTCGGTGGCCGCCTCCCACACCGCGTACGAGCTCACGACGATCATGTCCCGGCAGATCGCGGCGGCCAAGGCCGCCAAGTGACCCACGACCACGACCTGGTGCTGCGTCCGACGCCGCGCCAGGTCGAGGCGGCGCTCGACCCGCCGCCCGGCCGCATCGGCGGCGACCTCGTCGTCGAGACCCTGCGGGGACTCGGCGCCACCACCGTGTTCGGCCTGCCCGGCCAGCACGCGCTGGGGATGTTCGACGCGCTGCGCCGCTCGTCGATGACGTACGTGGGCCTGCGCATGGAGAACAACGCGGCCTTCGCCGCCGACGCCTACGGCCGGGTCACCGGCGAGGCGGCCCCGCTGCTGCTCTCCACCGGGCCCGGCGCCCTGATGTCGCTCGCCGCGCTCCAGGAGGCAGCCGCGGCGAGCGCCCCCGTGCTGGCCGTCTGCGCCCAGGTGCCCACCGCCGGGCTCGGCGGCGGACGCCACGGCCATCTGCACGAACTGCGCGACCAGCAGGCCGCGTTCCGCGACGTGGTGAAGTCCGTGCACCCGGTGCGCGCCCAGTCCCAGATCCCCTCCGCGCTCGCGGCGGCCTGGGAGTCGGCGCTCACCGCCCCGCACGGCCCGGTGTACGTGGAGATCCCGCAGGACGTCCTGCTCGCCGAGACCGCGCTGCCGGTCGTCACGGCCGTGGACGCGACCCCGCACGACCTGGTGCCCCGCCCCGAACTGACCGCCCTGGCCGCGCACCTGCTGGAGAACGCGGCCCGCCCGGTGATCGTCGCGGGCGGCGGAGTGGTGCGCGCCGACGCCGCCGGCAAGCTCCGCGCGCTCGCCGAGCGGCTGGACGCGCCGGTGGTCACCACCTTCGGCGGCAAGGGAGCGTTCCCCTGGGAGCACCCGCTCTCGCTCCAGTCCTGGATGGAGGACCGGCACACCACCGACTTCCTTGAGGACGCCGACGTCCTGCTGGTGGTCGGCTCGGGTCTGGGCGAACTCTCCTCGAACTACCACACGTTCCGGCCGCGCGGCCGGGTGATCCAGATCGAGGCCGACCTCGGCAAGCTGGAGTCCAACCACCCGGCGCTCGGCATCCACGCGGACGCCCGGATCGCGCTCTCGGCGCTCCTGGAGAGCGTGGGCGAGCGCACCGACCCGGCGGCGGCCGAGGCGGTGCGGGGCGTCCTGGCCCGGGTGCGCGAGCGCCTGGCGGGGCAGGGGCTCCAGGCCGAGCGGCGGATCCTGGAACAGGTGCGCGCCGCCCTGCCCGCCGACGCGCCCAGCTTCTGGGACATGACGATCCTGGCGTACTGGGCCTGGTCCGCCTGGCCGGGAGCGATGCACTCGGCCCAGGGCGCCGGCGGCCTCGGCTACGCCTTCCCGGCGGCCATCGGCGCCGCGGCGGCCGATCCGACCCGCCCGGTACTCGCGGTCAGCGGCGACGGCGGCGCGATGTACTCGATCGCGGAGCTCGCCACGGCGCGCCAGTACGGCCTGCCGGTCACCTGGCTGATCGTGGACGACGGCGGCTACGGCATCCTGCGCGAGTACATGACGGACGCGTTCGGCACGGCCACCGCGACCGAGCTGGACGGCCCCGACTTCGTCGCGCTCGCCGAGTCCTTCGGCGTCCCGGCGGTCCGTACGAGCCCGGAGGCGCTCCGGGACGACCTGGCCGCGGCGCTGGCCGCCCCCGGGCCCTCGGTGGTCGTCCTGCCCGCCGTACTGAGGATGTTCGCGCCCACACACCGGTGACGGAGGCGGGCGATGTGACGGAGTCCGCCTTCTTCCGCGTGCGCGAAGTACAACCTTTCGGCCCTCGGTGAGTCATCTGAAGCGAGCACGTCACAACGACGCGCTCGCCTCAAGACGCAACAGGGGACGGGGACGCTTTGCCCAGGAAACTCCGCACATCCCGCATATCCCGCCGGGCGCGCCGCGGCGCGCTCTCGGTGGCCGTCGCCGCGGGCGTGCTCGCGCCGGTGGCCGCGGGCGCGGCACCGGCCGCCGCCGCGACGACGGTGAGCTGCACCTCCGCCAAGGCCGGACTCGCGGCCAGGCTGACCAACGACATCACCTCCGCGCTCAAGGGCCACGCGTCGCTGACGGCCGTGGCGCTGTACGACCGCTCCACCGGCACCAAGTGCGAGCTGCGCGCGACCGACACCTTCGACTCCGCGAGCGTGATCAAGGCCACCGTGCTGGCGACGCTGCTGTGGGACGCCGGCAACCACCACCGCTCGCTCACCTCCAACGAGCGCGCGCTGGCCACGAAGATGATCACCGAGTCGGACAACGACTCGACGACCGCGCTGTGGAAGCAGCTCGGCACCTCCAAGGTGTCGGGATTCCTCAAGGCCGCCGGCATGACCCAGACGACGCCGGGCTCCGACGGCTACTGGGGCCTGAGCCGGATCTCCGCCCGCGACCAGGCCAAGCTGCTCGCGCTGCTGACCTCCCACAACTCGGTGCTCAGCGACGACGCCCGGGAGTACGAGCTGGGCCTGATGAACCGCGTCCGCTCGGACCAGCGCTGGGGTACCCCCGCGGGGGTCCAGGGCGGGACGACCGTGCACGTCAAGAACGGCTGGCTGCCGCGCGCCACGCACGGCTGGCGGGTGCACAGCATCGGTGCCTTCACCGACGGCGGCCACGACTACGGCCTGGCCGTCCTCACCGAGGACAACAGTTCGATGAGCCAGGGCATCAGCACCATCGAGGCCGTCGCCCGCGCCGTCCACGCCGATCTCGGCCGCCCGGCCGAGGGCGGCAAGCCCTGGCACCCGCCGAAGTGGCAGAAGCCGACGCCGGTGAGCGAGGCCATCCCGCCGGTGCCCGAGGCCCCCGCCGGCCGCGACCTGGTCACGGTCATCCCGGCCCGGTAGGACCCCCGTACGCCCCCCGGAAAACCCGCCCGGTCCCCAGGGACCGAGGCGGGTTTTTCGTCGCCGGGCGTTGCGGCGGGATGAAATCCGCCGGTGACGGCGTTGGAGCCTTCCGGCGGAGCGGACACACGGGAGGCATCAGTGGCGGCGGCAGAGCAGGGGTGGGCACGACGGCTCACCGGGTACGCCTGGCGGTACCGGCGGGATGTGCTGCTGGCCCTCGGGTCGTCGCTCGGCGGCATGGCGGTGATGGCTCTGGTCCCGCTGGTCACCAAGGTGATCATCGACGACGTGATCGGGGCCCACACCCGGTCCCTCGCCGTGTGGACCGGGCTGCTCATAGCCGCGGCCGTCGTCGTGTACGTCCTGACGTACATCCGCCGCTACTACGGCGGCCGTCTCGCCCTCGACGTCCAGCACGACCTGCGGACCGAGATGTACGCGACGATCACCAGGCTCGACGGCCGGCGTCAGGACGAGCTCTCCACCGGCCAGGTCGTCGGCCGCGCCACCAGCGACCTCCAGCTCATCCAGGGCCTGCTCTTCATGCTGCCGATGACCATCGGCAACATCCTGCTCTTCGTGATCTCCCTGGCGGTGATGGCGTGGCTGTCGCCGCTGCTGACCCTGGTGGCGCTGGCCGTGGCGCCCGCGCTGTGGTTCATCGCCAAGCACAGCCGCAACCGGCTCTTCCCCGCCACCTGGTACGCCCAGGGCCAGGCGGCGGCCGTCGCGGGCGTCGTCGACGGCGCCGTCTCGGGTGTCCGGGTGGTGAAGGGGTTCGGGCAGGAGGAGCAGGAGACCGGCAAGCTCCGCGAGGTCGGCCGCAGGCTCTTCGCGGGCCGGCTGCGCACGATCAAGCTGAACTCCCGCTACACCCCCGCCCTCCAGGCCGTGCCCGCGCTGGGCCAGGTCGCCATGCTGGCCCTGGGCGGCTGGCTAGCCACCCGGGGCGAGATCACCCTCGGTACCTTCGTCGCGTTCTCCACGTATCTGGCGCAGCTCGTGGGTCCGGTGCGGATGCTGGCCATGGTCCTCACCGTCGGTCAGCAGGCGCGGGCCGGCGTCGAGCGGGTGCTGGAGCTGATCGACACCGAGCCGTCGATCGCGGACGGCACCAAGGAGCTGCCCGCGGACGCGCCCGCCACCGTCGAGTTCGACGACGTGAGCTTCGCGTACGAGGACGGGCGGCCGGTCCTGGACGGCTTCTCCCTGGAGATCTCGCCCGGTGAGACCGTCGCCGTGGTCGGCGCCTCCGGTTCGGGCAAGTCCACGGTGTCGCTGCTGCTGCCGCGGTTCTACGACGTCACCCACGGCGCGGTCCTGGTCGGCGGCCACGACGTGCGCGAGCTGACCATGGCCTCGCTGCGCGCCGCCATCGGCCTGGTCCCGGAGGACAGCTTCCTCTTCTCCGACACCGTGCGCGCCAACATCGCGTACGGCAGGCCCGACGCCACCCAGGAGGAGGTCGAGGCCGCCGCCCGGGCGGCCCAGGCGGACGGGTTCATCGCGGACCTGCCCGAGGGCTACGACACCACCGTCGGCGAGCACGGTCTGACCCTCTCCGGCGGCCAGCGCCAGCGGGTGGCGCTGGCGCGTGCCATCCTCACCGATCCCCGGCTGCTGGTCCTGGACGACGCCACCTCGGCCGTGGACGCGCGCGTGGAGCACGAGATCCACGAAGCCCTGAAGACGGTGATGGCCGGGCGCACCACGCTGCTCATCGCGCACCGCCGCTCGACGCTCAACCTCGCCGACCGCATCGCCGTCCTCGACGAGGGCCGCCTCGCGGCGCTGGGCACCCATGAGGAGCTCCAGCGCGACTCGGCGCTCTACCGCCGTCTGCTGACCGACCCGGACGAGCTGGGCGCGGTCTCGCCCGGCCACATCGTGGCGGTGGAGGCGGTGGAGGACCACACCGTGCGGGAGGAGCTGGACGCGGAGTTCGACGCCGAGCGGGGCATCACGCCTCCGTTGTGGATCCGCGAGGACAAGCCGGTCTCGGCCGCGCCCGGCGGGATGCCCGCCACCCCCGAGCTGCTGGCCCAGGTCGAGGCGCTGCCCCCGGCCACCGACACCCCCGGCGTCGACGAGGCCAGGGCCGTCCGGCCCGAGACGTCCTACGGGCTGCGCCGGCTGCTGAAGGGCTTCGGCAGGCCGCTCTGCGTCAGTCTGGCGCTGGTCGCGGTCGACGCGGGCATGTCCCTGCTGCTGCCGGTGCTGATCCGGCACGGCATCGACCAGGGCGTCACCAAGCTGGCGCTCGGCGCGGTGTGGGCGGCGGCGGGTCTGGCCCTGCTGACCGTGGTGATCCAGTGGGCCGCGCAGTTCGGTGAGACCCGGATGACCGGACGCACCGGTGAGCGTGTCCTCTACAGCCTCCGTTTGAAGATCTTCGCGCAGCTCCAGCGGCTCGGTCTGGACTACTACGAGCGCGAGCTGACCGGCCGGATCATGACCCGGATGACCACGGACGTGGACGCGCTGGCCACCTTCCTCCAGACCGGTCTGGTCACCGCGTTCGTCGCCGTCGTCACCTTCTTCGGCATCATGCTGGCGCTGCTGGTCATCGACCTCCAGCTGGCGCTGGTCGTCTTCGCCACCCTGCCGCCGCTGATCCTGGGCACCTACTTCTTCCGCAAGCAGAGCGTCAAGGCCTACGAGCTGGCCCGCGAGCGGGTCGCCGGGGTCAACGCCGACCTCCAGGAGTCGGTGAGCGGACTGCGGATCGTGCAGGCCTTCGGCCGCGAGCGCGACGGCGCCGAGCGGTTCACCGCCCGCAGCGCCGACTACCGCGCCGCCCGTATCCGCGGCCAGTGGCTGATCTCGGTGTACTTCCCCTTCGTCCAGCTCCTGTCGTCGGTCGCCGCCGCGGCGGTGCTGATCGTGGGCGCCCACCGGGTCGACGCGGGCACCCTGACCACGGGCGCGCTCGTCGCCTATCTGCTCTACATCGACCTGTTCTTCGCCCCCGTACAGCAGCTCTCGCAGGTCTTCGACGGCTACCAGCAGGCGGCCGTCTCCCTCAAGCGCATCCAGGAGCTGCTGCGCGAGCCGACCTCCACGGCGGCGGCCGGCGAACCGAAGGAGGTGCCCTCGCTGCGCGGCGACATCGCCTTCGAGGACGTCGACTTCCGTTACGGGGACGAGGAGGAGGCCCTGTCGGGGGTGAACCTGCGCATTCCGGCCGGGCAGACCGTCGCCTTCGTCGGCGAGACCGGCGCGGGCAAGTCCACGCTGGTCAAGCTGGTCGCGCGGTTCTACGACCCCACCGGGGGCCGGGTCACCGCCGACGGCACCGACCTGCGCGACCTCGACCTCACCGCCTACCGCCACCGCCTCGGCGTCGTCCCCCAGGAGGCGTACCTGTTCGCCGGGACCGTCCGGGACGCCATCGCCTACGGGCGGCCCGACGCCACGGACGCCCAGGTCGAGGCCGCCGCCCGCGCGGTCGGCGCACACGACATGATCGCCACCCTGGACGGCGGCTACCTCCACGAGGTGGCCGAGCGGGGCCGCAACCTCTCGGCCGGACAGCGCCAGCTGATCGCACTCGCCCGCGCCGAGCTCGTCGACCCGGACGTGCTGCTCCTGGACGAGGCCACCGCCGCCCTGGACCTGGCGACCGAGGCCCAGGTCAACCAGGCCACCGACCGGCTCACCGGCCGCCGCACCACGCTCGTGGTCGCCCACCGCCTCACCACGGCCGCCCGCGCGGACCGGGTCGTGGTGATGGACCACGGCCGGGTCGTCGAGGACGGCACCCACGACGAACTCCTCGCCCGCGACGGGCGGTACGCGAGCCTGTGGCGCACCTTCATCGGCGAGGACGAGCCCGCCGCGGTGTGAGCGCCGCGGTGTGGGCGTCTGAGTACGCGCACACAGACGAATGAGTACCGGGGACGGTCCGCGCGGCGGGCCGTCCCCGGTTGGATCGGGGCATGACCACGAAGACCGCGTTCACGCCCGCCCCCGTTCCGAAGAACTCCCGGACCCGGATGCGTACGGCCGCCGTGCTCTCGGCGTTCGGGCTGATCCCGGGCGTGGCCCTGGCAGGGCTCGCCGTGGCCGGCTCCGAACGGTTCTCCCGGTGCGTGACCTACGGCGACTACTACCCGGACTGCGCCTCCCACGGGGCGACCGGCACCCAGATGGCCTGGGCCCTGTGCGTCGCCGGGCTCGCCCTCGTCCTCGTCCTGGCCGTGCCCGACCGCGCCCGGCGCGCCAGGGAGCTGCAGATGGCGGGGCTGTGGGTACAGATCCTGGCCGAGGCGGTCTTCCTGGCGATGATCGGGAGCAACGCCTGACGCGCCGCTCCGCCTCCGGCGCAACCGTGGGTAGCCCCCGCGCGTCCGTACTCACATACGTTCAGGTGAGGGAAGGGGGCAAGTGTGTTCGGTGGGGGAAGGCAGGCGCTGCGGGACCGGGCCGGCCCGGGGCTGGTGGTCCTGCTGGCGACGGCGGCCCTGACCGTGCTCGGGCCGGGCGCGGGCAGCGCGGACGCGGCGGCCTCGTGCGGCGGACGGCAGGTCAAGACGGTCTCGTTCGCCACCGGCGAGCTGCGGGTCTACAAGACGCACGGCTACGCGTGCGCGGTGGCCGTCGCCAAGTCGCCCGGCGCCAGACGGCAGATGTCCGTGACCATCCAGGCGCGCGGCGGCGGTCCGGTCTCCGACAGCGGCCGGTTCACCCGGCAGGCGGGCCCGGTCACGGTGCACGCCATCAACCGCTGTGTACGGGCCTCGGGCTCGGTGGCGGGCAGGGGCGGCTCGACGGGCTGGATCCTGTGCTGAGACGGCCCTGAGAACAGGATGACAACGCTGCCATGCGCCCGGCGGCACAACTGGGTCTGGTCGCACTGGTGTTGCCCCCGCTAGGTTCGCGATGATCGCGTCACGTCGTGACCCCAGGGGAGAGTGCATGCGCAAGACGCTCAGATGGCTTCTTTCACTCGTCGTGCTCATAGGCACGGTGAGCGTGGCGGGAGCCACGGCAGGGGCGGCCACCGCCGCCGAGCCGGACCACGCCGTGCCGGACCTCGCCGTGCCGGACATAAAGGACCGCATCCTGGCGATACCCGGGGTGAGCCTCATCGAGGAGAAGCCCTACGCGGGCTACCGCTACTTCGTCCTCAACTTCACCCAGCCCGTGGACCACCACCATCCGAAGGCGGGCACCTTCCAGCAGCGGATCACCCTGCTGCACAAGGACACCAGCCGCCCGACCGTCATGTACACCAGCGGCTACAGCGTCTCGACCAACCCCAGCCGCAGCGAGCCGACCCAGATCGTGGACGGCAACCAGGTCTCGGTCGAGTACCGCTACTTCACCCCGTCCCGGCCCGCTCCCGCGGACTGGAGCAAGCTGGACATCTGGCAGGCGGCCAGCGACCAGCACCGCGTCTTCGAGGCCCTCAAGCCCCTCTACGGCAAGAACTGGCTGACCACGGGCGGCTCCAAGGGCGGTATGACGGCGACCTACTACAAGCGCTTCTACCCCCGCGACATGGACGGCGTGGTGGCGTACGTCGCGCCCAACGACGTCGTCAACGACGAGGACTCCGCGTACGACCGCTTCTTCAAGACGGTCGGCACCAAGGAGTGCCGCGACAAGCTCCAGGCCGTGCAGCGCGAGGCGCTGGTGCGCCGCAAGCCGCTGGAGGCCAAGTACGCCGAGTACGCCAAGGCCAACGGCTACACGTTCACCACCACCGGCTCGCTCGACAAGTCGTACGAGGCGGTCGTGCTCGACTACGTGTGGGCGTTCTGGCAGTACAGCCTGCTGGCGGACTGCACCACCATCCCCGCGGACGCGCCGCACGCGACCGACCAGGCGATCTGGGACACGGTCGACACGATCTCCGGCTTCTCGTTCTACACCGACCAGGGCCTGGAGCCGTACACGCCGTACTACTACCAGGCCGGTACCCAGCTGGGCTCGCCCACCATCGAGCAGCCCTGGCTGCGCGGTCTGAGCCGCTACGGCTACCAGCCGCCGCGCCACTTCGTCCCGCGCTCCATCCCGATGCGCTTCCAGCCGTCGGCGATGGCCCACGTGGACACCTGGGTGCGCCACCATGCCGACCACATGCTGTACGTGTACGGCCAGAACGACCCGTGGGGCGCGGAGCGCTTCCGTCTCGGGCACGGGGCGCGTGACTCGTACGTGTTCACGGTCGCGGGCGGCAACCACGGCTCCAAGGTCGCGGGGCTCGCGGCCGGGGAGAAGTCGACGGCGACCTCGGCGATCCTGCGCTGGGCGGGTGTGCCGGCGGCGACCGCGGCCAAGGGCCGGCCGCTGGCGTCCTTCGACGCGCGGCTCGACCGCCCGTCCGCCGAGCGTGAGCCGACGCTGAGGCCGTAGCAACACACTCACAGCCGCCGCGCGCACCCCACCCTGTCCCCGCCCCCCGGCAACTGCACGTACAGCGCCGTGGAGGCGGGGCAGTCGGGGCGGCGCGGCACCGCCGAGGTGACCTCGAACTCGGCGGGATGGGAGCCGGACCCGTCGCACGGCGTCTCCTTCACCAGGTCCGGCCCCGCGTGGTACACGCAGTCGCCCACCACGGTGTAGGGGCCGCCGCCCATGCCCGGGTCGCCCGGGTGGGGCGCCTCCAGGTTGCGCATACAGGCGTAGCCGGAGGCGCCCTCACCCCCGATGTACAGCACGAAGTCCGTGTCCGCCGGGCAGCCCGCCGCGCCGGCCGCCCGCGTCCCCTCCCGGCGCGCCAGGACCCGGGCCACCGCCCGCTCGCTGGTGCACGGCACCTCGCGGAACGTGTGCCCGCGTGCCGCGCAGTCCCCGGCCCCGAGGAAGGTGGCGCCGTAGGACGGCGGCACGGACGAGGCCGGAACGGCCGCGCCGCCCGGGTCCTGCCGGCAGCCCGTCAGCAGCAGCGTCCCGGCCCAGAAAACGGCCGAAACGGCCCGAACCAGTCTTGTGGCACCGTACTCGTACATGTCCGACCCCCCGCTCCAGCGTGACCTGTCACGCCGAGAACACGCCAGAGGGCCCGGGGGTTATCTCCGGTACGACAGCCCGTAGCCGATCGGGTACAGCACCCGGTGGGGATCGTCCCCGCGCGGCACCGCCACCGGCAGCCGCCCGACGGGCTCGGCCCGGCCCGCCATGACCCGTACCGCGGCCCGCAGTTCGACATCGGTCCAGGAGTAGGTGGCGAGCGAGGCCGTGTACCCGCTGAGGTGCGCGATGTCGTAGGGGTTGCGGATCGCGAGGTGCACCACCGGCACACCGCTCGCGCCGAGCGCCGCCACCAGCCGGGCCTGCGCCCCGCCCGCTCCCGCGTTGTACGTGCCCACGACCACCACGTCCTTGCCGCGCGCGGCGGCCACCGCCGCGTCGATCTGCGCCTGCGAGGGCAGGGTGCCGGTCGACAGGGCGCTCGCGGTGAAGCCGAGTCCGGCCAGCGCCTCGGCCAGGACGGATGTCGGGGGCCCGGTGGTCCCGGAGGGGGAGGCCGGGTCCGCGCCGACGACCAGTACGGAGCGATGGCGCCGCCGGGAGAGCGGGAGCAGTCCGCCCGTGTTGACGAGCAGGGTCGTGGTGCGCTCGGCCACCGCGTCGGCGGCGGCGAGGTGCGGCCGGGTGCCCACCACCCGGTCCACGGCCTCCTGGGAGACGTAGGGATGGCTGAACAGCCCCCGGCGCTCCTTGAGTTCCAGTACCCGCAGGATCGATTCATCCAGCCGGGCCTCGCTGATCTCGCCGCTGGTGACCGCCGCCATCACACCGTTCCACGCCACCGCGAGGTCCGGCGGGTTGAGCAGCTGGTCGGCCCCGGCCTTCAGGGCGAGCACCGGGACCCGGTCGTCGCCGTACTTGTCCCGGACGCCCTGCATGCCCAGCGAGTCGGTGACGATGACCCCCCGGTAGCCGAGCTCCTCGCGCAGGATGCCGGTGAGGATCGGATGCGAAAGCGTCGCCGGGTCGTCGGTCGGATCGAGCGCCGGGAACTGGATGTGCGCGGTCATGATCGAGTCGATCCCGGCGGCGACGGCGGCCCGGAACGGCGGCGCGTCCAGCTCCTCCCACTGCTGCCGGGTGTGGGTGATCACCGGGATGCCGGTGTGGCTGTCGACCGTGGTGTCGCCGTGCCCGGGGAAGTGCTTGGCGGTCGCCGCGACCCCCGCCTCCTGGTAGCCGCGCACCTCGGCGGCGACCATACGGGCCACCGCCGCCGGGTCGGCGCCGAAGGAGCGCACCCCGATGACGGGGTTGGCCGGGTTGACGTTCACATCGGCGTCGGGGGAGTAGTTCTGCCGGATGCCCAGCGCGCGCAGCTCGGCCCCGGCGACGCGCCCCAGCGTGCGCGCGTCGCGCGCCGACCCCCCGGCGCCGAGCGCCATCGCGCCCGGGAAGAGGGTGGCGGGGTAGCCGACCCGGCACACGATGCCGTGCTCCTGGTCGGTGGCGATGAGCAGCGGTACGGGCGTGGGCTGGGACAGGCCCGCCCGCTGGATGCCGTTGGAGAGGCCGGCGATCTGGTGCGGGTCGCGGGTGTTGTGCGCCCAGGTGAAGTAGATGATGCCGCCCACGTGGTACGTGGCAATCAGCTCGGCGGCGGTGCGTACGCCCAGCTCACGCAGGTTGGCGTCGATGTCGGCCTGATCGGGCGCGGTCGCGGAGTGTCCGTACACCCGCATCACGAAGAGCTGGCCGACCTTCTCCGCCAGGGACATCCGGGCGACGAGCCGGCGCAGCCGGGCGGCGGGGGCGCGCGGTGCCTCGGCGTACGCCGGGAGCGCGGGCCCCACGGCAGCCGCGGCGGCCGTCGCGGCGGCGGTGGTGAGAAGGGTGCGTCTGGAGGTGCGGTACGACACGGGCACTCCATCCCTAGGTCTGGAAGAAACTTCCAGACCGAACCGATAACCGGAAAGTTATTGCCGGTCAAGGGGGCGCGCACCGCCCGGCCCGGAATCGGGCGGGAACGCGCGGGAGGCGGCCCGCCACCGGAGCGGGCGGTCCGGGACGGTCAGGGGCGGGCCAGGGCGGCGAGCCGCTCCCGGCCGGCCGTCAGCAGCCCCGCCAGCCCGGCCGCCTCCGGGTACCAGCGCTTCTCGTACTCCCAGCACAGCCAGCCCCCGCCGCCCAGCGCCGCCAGCGCGTCCGCGAGCGGCAGCACCCCGGCCCCCAGCGGCAGCGGGGCGGTGTCCTGGGCCGAGGCGATGTCCTTGACCTGGACGTACCCCAGGTGCGGGGCGAGCGCCGCGTACGAATCGGCGGGGCTCTCGCCGCCGAGCCAGGTGTGCATCACGTCCCACAGGGCGCCGGCCGAGGGCGAGCGCACCCGGTCCAGGACGCGGGCGACGGCCGCGCCGGTGCGGTGCGAGTCATGGGTCTCCAGCAGCACGCGCACGCCCCGCTCGGCGGCGAGCGCGCACACCGTCCGCAGCCGCCGCACCGCGATCCCGTCGTCGTCCGGACCGCCCCGGCCGCCGGGGAAGACCCGTACATGGGGGGCGCCCAGGTCGTGCGCGAGGTCCACCAGCGCGTCGACGGGCTCGGTGTCGTCGGGGTCGGCCACGCGCGCGTAGCCGGCGACGCCGAGCACGCTCACGCCGTGCGCCGCGAACTCGGCGGCCACCCGCGCCCGTTGGCGGGCGCCGAGGCCGGGGTGCACCGGCTCCTCCGGATGGGCGCGCAGCTCCACGCCGTCGTAGCCGTGCGCGACGGCGAGGCGCACCACTTCGGCGACGGGCAGACCCGGCACCCCGAGCGTGGAGAACGCGTACCGCGTGCGCCCGCTCACCGGTCCGTCCGGCCGGTCCGGGCGCCGAGGGGCGCGGCCGGGAACCCGCCCAGCACCGCCACGAACCGCTCCACCGTCTCCTTCAGCACCGCCGTCCCGTCCCGGCCCCACAGCTCCTCGTTGAACAACTCGACCTCCACCGGGCCGGTGTAGCCCGCCGCCTCCACCCGGTCGTACCACGCCACGAGGTCGATCGCCCCGTCCCCGAGCAGACCGCGCCCGGTCAGGACCCCGGCGGGCAACGGGGTGATCCAGTCGGCCAGCTGGAAGGAGTGGATGCGGCCCGCCGCACCGGCGCGGGCCACCGCCGCCGGGGCCAGGTCGTCCCACCAGACGTGGTAGGTGTCCACGACCACCCCCACCTCCCGCGCCGGGAACCGCTCCGCGAGCTCCAGGGCCTGGCCGAGGGTGGAGACGACACAGCGGTCCGCGGCGTACATGGGGTGCAGCGGCTCGATCGCCAGGCGTACGCCCCGGGCGCGCGCATAAGGACCGAGCTCGGCCAGCGCGTCCGCGACCCGCTCGCGCGCCCCCGCCAGGTCCCGGCTGCCCTCGGGCAGCCCGCCCGAGACCAGCACCAGGGTGTCGGTGCCGAGCGCCGCCGCCTCGTCGAGCGCCGCCCGGTTGTCGTCCAGGGCCCTCGCGCGCGCGTGCGGCTCGTCCGCCGTGAAGAAGCCGCCCCGGCACAGTGTGGTGACGCTCAGCCCGGCGTCCCGCACCAGCCGCGCCGCGGCCTCGACGCCGTACGCCCGCACGGGTTCGCGCCACAGCCCGACCCCCGGCACGCCCGCGTCGGCGCAGGCGCGGACCAGATCGGGCAGCGGGAGCTGCTTCACGGTCATCTGGTTGATGCTGAGGCGGGAGAGGGGGGCGGGGTTCATGAGGTGACTCCGTAGACCGTGAGCAGGGCGCGCATCCGGGCGGCGGCGGCCTCCGGGTCGGGGAACAGGCCGAGACCGTCGGCCAGTTCGTAGGCCCGCGCCAGATGCGGCAGCGGGCGGGCCGACTGGAGGCCGCCGACCATGGCGAAGTGGTTCTGGTGGCCCGCGAGCCACGCGAGCAGGACCACTCCGGTCTTGTAGAAGCGGGTCGGCGCCCCGAAGAGATGGCGGGCGAGTCCGACCGTCGGGTCCAGCCGCTTGCGGAAGTCCGCCGGATCGGCCGCGTCCAGCGCCCGTACCGCGTCCGCCGCGAGCGGTCCCAGCGGGTCGAAGATCCCCAGCAGGGCGTGGCTGAAGCCTTTTTCGTCGCCCTCGATCAGTTCGGGGTAGTGGAAGTCGTCCCCGGTGTAGCACTTCACACCGTCGGGCAGCCGCCGTCGCAGCCGGATCTCGCGCCCGGCGTCGAGCAGCGACACCTTCACCCCGTCGATCTTCCCCGCGTGGGCGGCGACGATCCCGAGGAACGTCTCGGTGGCCGCGTCGAGGTCGGACGAGCCCCAGTAGCCGGCCAGCGCCGGGTCGAACATCGGGCCCAGCCAGTGCAGGATCACCGGCCGTTCGGTCTGCTCCAGCAGCCGCCCGTACACGGTCGCGTAGTCCTGCGGGCCGCGCGCCACCGCCGCCAGCGCGCGCGAGGCCATCAGGATCGCCTGGGCACCGGCACCCTCCACGACGGCGAGCTGCTCCTCGTACGCGGCCGTCACCTCGGCGAGCGAGGCCGCCCGCGCCAGCTGGTCGGTGCCCGCCCCGCAGGCGATCCGCCCGCCGACGGCCCGCGCCTCGGCGGCCGAGCGCCGGATCAGCTCGGCGGCCGAGGGCCAGTCCAGGCCCATCCCGCGCTGGGCGGTGTCCATCGCCTCCGCGACGGCGAGGCCGTGCGACCACAGATGGCGGCGGAAGGCGAGCGTGCCCTCCCAGTCGAGGGCGGCGGGGCCCTCGGGCCCGGTCCCGGCACACGGGTCGGCGACGACGTGCGCGGCCGAGAAGACCGTGCGGGACAGCGGGGGCCCGCCCGGGGCGACGGGGGCCGGGTCCGGGCGCGGCTCGTACCGTACGAGCGTGCCGTCCGCACGCGGCAGCAGCAGGCTCACAGCGCGATCTCCGGCACCTCGACACGGCGGCCCTCGGCCGAGGACCGCAGCCCCAGCTCGGCGAGCTGCACCCCGCGCGCGCCCGCCAGCAGGTCCCAGCGGTAGGGGGTGTCGAGGGCGACATGGCGCAGGAACAGCTCCCACTGCGCCTTGAACCCGTTGTCGAACCCGGCGTTGTCCGGCACCGGCTGCCACTGCTCGCGGAACTCCTCGCCGGCGGGCAGGTCCGGGTTCCACACCGGCTTGGGGGTGGCCGCGCGGTGCTGGACACGGCAGGTGCGCAGCCCCGCCACCGCCGAGCCCTCGGTGCCGTCCACCTGGAACTCGACGAGCTCGTCCCGGTGCACCCGGACCGCCCAGGAGGAGTTGATCTGGGCGACCGCGCCGCCCTCCAGTTGGAAGATCCCGTACGCGGCGTCGTCGGCCGTCGCGTCGTACGGCTTGCCGCCCTCGTCCCAGCGCTGCGGGATGTGCGTGGTCGCCAGCGCCTGTACGAAGGTGACGCGGCCGAAGAGCTCGTGCAGGACGTACTCCCAGTGCGGGAACATGTCGACGACGATGCCGCCGCCGTCCTGCGCGCGGTAGTTCCACGACGGGCGCTGGGCCTCCTGCCAGTCGCCCTCGAAGACCCAGTAGCCGAACTCGCCGCGCACCGACAGGATCCGCCCGAAGAAGCCGCCGTCGATGAGCCGCTTGAGCTTCAGCAGGCCCGGCAGGAACAGCTTGTCCTGGACGACGCCGTGCTTGATCCCGGCGTCCCGGGCGAGCCGGGCCAGCTCCAGGGCGCCGGCCAGGCCCGTCGAGGTGGGCTTCTCGGTGTAGACGTGCTTGCCCGCGGCGATCGCCCTGGTCAGGGCCGCCTCGCGGGCGGAGGTGACCTGGGCGTCGAAGTAGATCTCCACGGAGTCGTCGGCGAGCACGGCGTCCAGATCGGTGGACCAGTGGGCGAGGCCGTGGCGTACGGCGATGTCCCGCAGCGCGGACTCGCGGCGGCCCACCAGGACCGGTTCGGGCCACAGGACCGTGCCGTCGCCGAGGTCGAGGCCGCCCTCCTCGCGCAGGGCGAGCAGGGAGCGGACCAGGTGCTGGCGGTAGCCCATGCGGCCGGTGACGCCGTTCATGGCGATCCGCACGGTCCGGCGCGCGGACGCCGGTGCCGCCGGCGCAGACGTCGGTGTCATCTGAAGTCCCCTTCATCCCATCAGCCCCGTCCGCCAGGGCGGCCGGGACTCGGTGATCCAGTGGCGATCTACTGGTAACAGGCGTAGCAAGCGCTTTCTATCGAGGGGGACGCTAGCCTGCGCACAGCGCCGCCGACAAGAGGCGCGCGGCGGTCCACCCCAAGTGCCCACGAGACGTGCCCGGAGGCAGAGATGACAGCGACCCTGGCGGATGTGGCGGCGCGCGCCCGGGTGTCCCCGGCGACCGTCTCGCGGGTGCTCAACGGCAACTACCCGGTCGCCGCGGCCACCCGCGAACGCGTGCTGCGGGCCGTGGACGAACTGGACTACGTCCTGAACGGGCCCGCCAGCTCCCTCGCCGCCGCCACCTCCGACCTGGTCGGCATACTCGTCAACGACATCGCCGACCCCTTCTTCGGGATCATGGCGGGCGCCGCCCAGTCCGAGATCGGCGGCGGCCCCGGGGCCCGCGAGAAGCTCGCGGTGGTCTGCAACACCGGCGGCTCGCCGGAGCGCGAACTCACCTACCTCACCCTGCTCCAGCGCCAGCGCGCGGCGGCGGTCATCCTTACCGGCGGCGCCCTGGAGGACCCCGGGCACGCGGCGGCGGTCGCGGCCAAACTGGGGCGGCTGGCGGAGGCGGGCGCGCGGATCGTGCTGTGCGGACGGCCGCCGCTGGCGCTCTCCGGGCCCGGCGGCGAGGCGCGGAGCGGTGGGCCGGACACGGCGACGCTCACCTTCGACAACCGGGGCGGCAGCCGCCGTCTGACGGAGCATCTGCTCGCGCTGGGCCACCGCCGCATCGGCTATGTGGCGGGCCCCGAGGAGCGCACCACCACCCGGCACCGCGTCGAGGGCCATCTCGCGGCGCTGGCGGACGCGGGCGTGGCGCCGGGACCGCTCGTCCACGGCTCGTACGACCGCCGCTCCGGCTACGACGCCACCAACGAACTCCTGCGCCGGGACCCGTCGTTGACCGCCGTCGTGGCCGCCAACGACACCGTCGCGCTCGGCGCCTGCGCGGCCCTGCGGGACCGGGGCCTGTCCGTCCCGGACGACGTCTCGGTGGCGGGCTTCGACGACCTCCCGTTCAGCACGGACGCGGTCCCGGCCCTGACGACCGTACGGCTGCCGCTGTACGAGGCGGGGGCGCGGGCGGGACGGCTCGCGATGGGCAAGGAGCCGGTGCCGCCGGGCGGGATCGCCACCGTGCACGGGGAGCTGATGGTCCGGGGCTCGACGGGACGTACGCGCGCGTAGCGGGAGCCGGGGGCGGTACGGG